>NZ_JBFAJO010000009.1:0-167913 GCF_040655255.1 Kitasatospora sp. NPDC050463 | reverse complement strand
TCCAGACCGTCGCACGCCAACACGATCCGGGCCCGCAGAGCCAGCGCCTGGGCGGACGAGGCTCTGCGGGCCCACCGCGTCAGCGCAGCCCGCTCCTCGTCGGACAGCAACAACGGCTTCAATGCGGGACCCCGACGGCGCACCGGGAGATCAGAGGAAGAGCTCACACGCAACTAACGACGGATCTCCGGCGCAGGACACTAGGTGCCCTCGCGCAGCACCAGCGAGACCAGCTCCTGCTGTGAGTCGGTGAGCTTCGGGTCGGCGCAGTGCACCGTCCGGCCGTCGACGGTGATCTCGTAGTGGAAGCCGTCCGGGACCCCGTACGAGGGAGCCCGCAGCCCGCCCGCGACGGCCTCGCGGGCGAGCGCGTGCACGTGCGGGGCGTCCGTCCGCGCGGTGGTGTCGAGCTCCGCGCGGCGGACGTTCCCCGCGAGGCCGCCGGTCCGGGTCACCTGGATACGCATGGTGTCCATGGTGCTACGCAGGGATGGCGTTCGCCGGGCTTTTCCAGGACCTTGACCTTATGGGCTCTTAAACCTTATGCCCGCTCAAGTCGGACTCGGCCCCGGTCGGGCGGTTCAGGCCGTGCTGACACCCACCTTCGCCCAGGCCGCCGTCACGGTGTCGGCCACCGCGGGCTCCGGATAGCGGGCCCCGGCGGCCGCGACGGTGGCGCGGGCGAAGGCGGTGAAGTCGGCGCCGGAGGTCAGCCGCCGGCCGGTCAGCGCGTCGTACCAGATCTGCCCGGCCCGCTCCCAGGCCGGGCCGCCGAGTGCGGTGGCGAGCAGGTAGAAGGCGTGGTTGGGGATGCCGGAGTTGATGTGCACGCCGCCGTTGTCCTGGGCGGTGCGCACGTAGTCGCGCAGATGCGCCGGTTGCGGGTCCTTGCCGAGCCGGGGGTCGTCGTACGCGGTGCCGGGCGCCTTCATCGAGCGCAGGGCCACCCCCTGCACGCCCGGGGCGAGCAGTCCGGCGCCGATCAGCCAGTCCGCGTCGCCGGCGTCCTGGCGCAGCGCGTACTGCTTGACGAGCGAGCCGAACACGTCGGAGACGGACTCGTTGAGCGCGCCGGACTGGCCCCGGTACTCCAGCCCGGCGGTGAACTGGGTGACGCCGTGGGTGAGTTCGTGGCCGATCACGTCGATGCAGGCGGTGAAGTCGCCGAACACCTCACCGTCGCCGTCCCCGAAGACCATCCGGTGGCCGTCCCAGAAGGCGTTGTCGTAGCTGCGGCCGTAGTGCACGGTGGCGTCCAGGCGCAGGCCCTGGTCGTCGATCGAGCGGCGGCCGTAGGCGTCGGCGAACAGGGCGAAGGTGGCGCCGAGGCCGTCGTAGGCGTGGTTGACGGACTGGTCGGGGACGGGCCCCTGGTCCTCCCGGCGCACGGTGCGGCCGGGCAGTCGCTCGGTGTGTCCGGCGTCGCAGACCACCCGTTCCAGCCGGGCGGCGCCGGGCTGTGCCGGGACGGCGGTGAGGCGGGCCGTGCGGTGCACGGCGTCCAGGGCGAGGGAGCGGGCGGCGGGCTCGTGACCGTCCTCGGCGAGGCGGTCCAGGACGTACGGCGGAACGATCGCGCAGAGCGGCGCTTCGGCGGTCATGCGACCAAGGGTGAGGCATTCGTGACGTGTTGTCACCGGCGCGTACTGAATCGACCGCCGTCTCAAGGGATGGAATGTCCGCCCGGCTCACTTCGGGGGCGCGTGTCCCTGGGTTACGCTGGTGAACATCATGCGCAATTGGCTGCTCCTTCTTAGCTGCCGCGTCGAGGGCCTGTAGTCCACCAGGGCCGGCTCCCTCGCCGCGGGGACTGTGCTGTGCGCGTAGGAATCGGGCGACCCGACGACGGGTCGCGAGCGGCAGCAGGCCGGCCAGTCGGGTGTCCTCCTCACCCCGACACGCCCCGCATACAGGAAGCCGAGAGTCACCTCCATGACCGAGCAGAGCTCCGCCGCGTCCATCCCCGCCGGTCGCGCGTTCGTCGACCGTCCCACCCCGATCACCGCCGCGAGCGTGCGCCAGCAGGGTGCGGGCATGCGCCACGGCCGCTACCTGCCCTTCGGCACCGTCGACCTGCCGGACCGCAGCTGGCCGTCGAAGGTGATCACCAAGGCGCCGCGCTGGCTCTCCACCGACCTGCGGGACGGCAATCAGGCGCTGATCGACCCGATGTCCCCGGCCCGCAAGCGCAAGATGTTCGACCTGCTGGTCGGGATGGGCTACAAGGAGATCGAGGTCGGGTTCCCCTCCTCCGGCGCCACCGACCACGCCTTCGTGCGGTCGCTGATCGAGGAGGGGGCGATCCCGGAGGACGTCACCATCTCGGTGCTGACCCAGGCCCGCGAGGAGCTGATCGAGAAGACCGTCGAGTCGCTGGTCGGCGCGCCGCGGGCGACCGTCCACCTGTACAACGCGACCGCGCCGCTGTTCCGCCGGGTGGTGTTCCGCAACGACCGGGCGGCCACCAAGGCGATCGCCACCGACGGCACCCGGCTGGTGATGGAGTACGCGGAGAAGCTGCTGGGCGACGACACCGTCTTCGGCTACCAGTACTCGCCGGAGATCTTCGTCGACACCGAGCTGGACTTCGCGCTGGAGGTCTGTGAGGCGGTGATGGACGTCTGGCAGCCGGGCGAGGGCCGCGAGATCATCCTGAACCTGCCGGCCACCATCGAGCGGGCCACCCCGAACGTCCAGGCCGACCAGTTCGAGTGGATGTCGCGCAACCTGTCCCGCCGCGAGTACGTCTGCCTGTCGGTGCACCCGCACAACGACCGCGGTACCGCCGTCGCCTCCGCCGAGCTGGCCTACCTGGCCGGCGCCGACCGCATCGAGGGCTGCCTGTTCGGCCAGGGCGAGCGGACCGGCAACGTCGACCTGGTGACCCTGGGCATGAACCTGTTCTCGCAGGGGATCGACCCGCAGATCGACTTCTCCGACATCGACGAGGTGCGCCGCACCGCCGAGTACTGCAACCAGATGGAGGTGCACCCGCGCCACCCGTACGCCGGCGACCTGGTGTACACCTCCTTCTCGGGCTCGCACCAGGACGCGATCAAGAAGGGCTTCGACGCCCTGGAGGCCGACGCCAAGGCGGCCGGCGTACCGGTGGAGGAGCACACCTGGGGCGTGCCGTACCTGCCGATCGACCCGAAGGACGTCGGCCGCACGTACGAGGCGGTCATCCGGGTCAACAGCCAGTCCGGCAAGGGCGGCGTCGCGTACGTCCTGAAGAACGACCACAAGCTGGACCTGCCGCGCCGGATGCAGATCGAGTTCTCCCGGATCATCCAGGCCAAGACCGACGCCGAGGGCGGCGAGGTCACCCCGGCGGCGATCTGGGCGGTCTTCCAGGACGAGTACCTGCCGACCACCGACAACCCGTGGGGCCGGATCTCGCTGAGCGGCTCGCGCAGCCTGACCACCGAGGACGGCCGGGACGCGCTGACCACCCAGGCCCTGGTCGACGGCGCGCCCGTCACCCTGGAGGGCACCGGCAACGGCCCGGTCTCCGCCTTCGCCGACGCGCTGGCCCGGATCGGGCTGGACGTCCGGGTGCTGGACTACGCCGAGCACGCGTTGAGCGAGGGCGGCGACGCCCAGGCCGCCGCGTACGTCGAGTGCGCGGTGGACGGCAAGGTGCTGTGGGGTGTGGGCATCGACGGCAACACCGTGCTGGCCTCGCTGAAGGCGATGATCAGCGCCGTCAACCGGGCGCAGCGCGGATAGTTCGTACGAGTGATAGTCGACGGGTCGTCCTGCGGGGCGGCCCGTCGCCGTTCCGGGTGACCCCGGGCGGCCACTGTGGCCTGCGCCACATTTTTTCGGGTCGGAAGCCGTTCGAGGTACTGACACGTGCCGGTAACCGTGGCAACATCGACCCACCGGAAAACCGGGTCGGTGGGACGGCCCCGGGCTCCGGTCGCGTGACCTGCCCATTGTTGTGCAGGCCGCCTGCCATGTCTGGGGAGTGGCGCCGTGACAGGGTTGTGGGGTGTTCGCCCGCGGTGGCGGACTGACGTTCTCGGTGACTTCTTCTGTCCAGGCTGCGGCGGGGACCGCAACTACCGCCGGCAGCACGGCCGGCGGTGGCTGCGGCTGCTGGGAGCGGCGGTCCTGCCGCTCGGCTCGGTGGTCCGGAGCGTGCAGTGCACCACCTGCCACGGCCGCTACGGGGTGGAGAGCCTGGACCAGCCCACCTGCGTCCGGCTGGGCGGGATGCTGCGCGACGCCCAGTACACCGTCGCCCTCGCCCTGTTGGCGGCCGGCGGTACGGCGCACCGGGCGGCTCGCGAGGCGGCCTGCGCGGCCGTCCGGGAGGCGGGCTTCGACGACTGCGGCGAGGCCCAGGTGCTCGCCGCGCTGGCCGCGCTCTCCGGGCTCGGCGGCGAACTCCACGACGCGCACGACCTGGAGGCGCCCTCCGGTCACGGGTCGGGGGAGGCCGGTGCTCTGGCGGTGGAACTGCACGCGGTGCTCGAACCGCTCGCCCCGCACCTGGCGCACCACGGCCGGGAGCGGCTGCTGCTGCAGGGTGCGGGGATCGCGCTGGCCGACGGTCGGTACCTGCCCCAGGAGCGTGAGGCGCTGGCCGCCGTGGGGCGCTGCCTGGAACTGCCGCAGGCGAGGGTCGGCGCGCTGCTGGAGGCGGCCACCCGCGCTTCGTACTAGAGCTTCGCCACGCGTTCGTCGGCCCGGATCCCCGGCGCCGGACCCTCGTCACTCGACCTTCGCGAGACGACCATCGTGATCCGGCCCTCGCGGCGGATCCTCGTGCACGGCCCCCCCGGGACACCCACGAACCGGGCCCGACCCGCCCCCCGCCCCCCGACGGGGAGGCGCCCCCACCCCGGGCCCGCCGTGACCCGCACCGATCGAGCCTCCCCCACGGCCCCGGTGCGGGCCACACGGCTGCCGTCCGGGGCCGGCTGGTAGGGGACAATGGTGGGATGTCCACACTGTTCGACACCGGCCGCGAGGCTGCGGCATGAGTGAGCGGAGCGAGCGAATCATCACGGGGCGCGCGTCGGTGGACGCCGCTGCCGTGCGCGGCGAGGTGGGCGCATGAGCCTGTTCCGGGACGACGGGGTGGTGCTCCGGGCGCAGAAGCTCGGCGAGGCCGACCGGATCATCACCCTGCTCACGCGCCAGCACGGCAAGGTGCGCGCGGTGGCCCGCGGGGTGCGCAAGACCAAGTCCAAGTTCGGTGCCCGGCTGGAGCCGTTCTCGCACGTGGACGTCCAGTTCTTCAGCCGGGGGAGCGAGCTGGTGGGGCGCGGGCTGCCGCTCTGCACCCAGGTGGAGACGATCGCCCCGTACGGCGGCTCGATCGTCACCGACTACGGCCGCTACACCGCGGGGACGGCCATGCTGGAGACGGCGGAGCGGTTCGCCGAGAACGAGGGCGAGCCCGCCGTCCAGCAGTACCTGCTGCTGGTCGGCGGCCTGCGGACGCTGGCCGCCGGGGTGCACGAGTCGCACCTGGTGATGGATGCCTTCCTGCTCCGCTCGCTGGCCGTCAACGGCTACGGCGCGAGCTTCACCGACTGCGCCAAGTGCGGCCTGGAGGGCCCCAACCGGTTCTTCTCGCTCCAGGCGGGCGGTGTGCTCTGCGCAGACTGCCGAGTCCCCGGTTGTGCCGTACCCTCCCCTGAGACACTGGTACTGCTCGGGGCGCTGCTGTCAGGGGACTGGCGGACGGCCGACACCTGCGAGCCGAGGTACTGGCGGGAGGGCAGCGGCCTGGTCGCGGCCTATCTGCAGTGGCACCTGGAGCGGGGCATCCGCTCGATGAGATACGTGGAGAAGTGAGCACATGGCAGCGCGACGGCTCTTCGGCGGTGGCAAGCAAAGGGAGTACCTCCCCCCGACCCCGCACCCCAGCGGCGCACAGCCCCCGAAGATCCCCGGTGAGCTGGTCCCCGGCCACGTCGCGATCGTGATGGACGGGAACGGGCGCTGGGCCAAGGAGCGCGGGCTGCCGCGCACCGAGGGGCACAAGATCGGCGAGGCCGTGGTGCTGGACGTGCTCAAGGGCGCGATCGAGCTCGGCGTGAAGAACATCTCGCTGTACGCGTTCTCCACCGAGAACTGGAAGCGCTCGCCCGACGAGGTGAAGTTCCTGATGAACTTCAACCGGGACGTCATCCACCGCCGCCGCGACGAGATGGACGCGATGGGCGTGCGGGTCCGCTGGGCCGGCCGGATGCCCAAGCTGTGGAAGAGCGTCGTCCAGGAGCTCAAGGTCGCCGAGGAGCAGACCAAGGAGAACGACGCCGTGACGCTCTACATGTGCGTCAACTACGGCGGCCGGGCCGAGATCGCGGACGCGGCGGCGGCCATGGCGGCCGATGTCGCGGCGGGCCGGCTCGACCCGAAGAAGGTCAACGAGAAGACCATCGCCAAGTACCTCTACCACCCGGACATGCCGGACGTGGACCTCTTCCTGCGCCCGAGCGGTGAGCAGCGGACGTCCAACTTCCTGCTCTGGCAGTCGGCGTACGCCGAGTTCGTGTTCCAGGACGTGCTCTGGCCGGACTTCGACCGCCGGGACCTCTGGCGGGCCTGCGAGCAGTACGCGCGGCGCGACCGCCGCTTCGGCGGGGCGATCCCCAACGAGGTCGCCGCCGGCGAGGCCGCCGCCGAGGTCCCTGCGCAGCGCTGAGGCCGCCTGCGCCCGCGCGGCCGCTGCGGCCGGGGACTGGGTCGGGGACCGATGCCGAAGGGCCCGTGGGAAACCTCCCACGGGCCCTTCGGCATGGCCGGATCAGGCCTTCTTGGCGCACTCCGCGCAGGTCCCGAAGATCTCCAGGGTGTGCGCGATGTCGCTGAAGCCGTGCTCGGCGGCGACCGAGTTGGCCCAGCGCTCGACGGCCGGTCCCTCCACCTCGACGGTGGCACCGCAGTGCCGGCAGACCAGGTGGTGGTGGTGCCCGCTGCTGCAGCGGCGGTAGACGGCCTCGCCGTCGGCGGTGCGCAGCACGTCCACCTCGCCCGCGTCGGCGAGCGACTGCAGGGTGCGGTAGACCGTGGTCAGACCCACCGAGTCGCCTCGGTGCTTGAGCATGTCGTGGAGCTCCTGCGCGCTGCGGAAGTCCTCGATCTCGTCCAGGGCCGCCGAGACGGCGGCTCGCTGCCGGGTCGAGCGGGCGCGCGGCGACGGGCCTGCGGTGGTCACCGTGGGTCCTCCTGGGGGTGTGGGCATCTCGCACCTCATTGTGCCAGCCCCGCACTCCGGTCCGGAGTGGTCGCGTCGGACGGGCTCTGCCCGGGCAGTTGGACGTCGCATACCGCGGGGCCGGGGTCGGCCTTCGACCGGTGCCGGCGGCGGGCCAGCGGTGCGGCGATCACGCTGAACACCGCGAACACCGCGATGGCGAGCAGCACGATGGCCGGGCCGGACGGGACGTCGAGCTGGTAGGAGCCGGTGACACCGGCCAGCGAGACCACCACACCGAGGGCGATCGAGGCGGCCTGGGTGGCGGCGAAGGAGCGGGTCAGCTGCTGGGCGGCCACCACCGGGACCACCATCAGCGCGCTGACCAGCAGCAGGCCGACCACCCGCATGGCGACGGTGACGGTGATCGCGGCCATCACCGCGAGCAGCAGGTTGAGGAACCGCACCGGCAGACCGGTGACCCGGGCGAAGTCCTCGTCCTGGCAGATCGCGAAGAGCTGGCGGCGCAGGCCGACGGTGACGCCGATCACCACGGCGCCGAGGATGCCGATGGTGACGAGGTCGGCGGGGGCGACGGTCAGGATGGAGCCCCAGAGGTAGCTCTCCAGGCTG
The DNA here is from genome assembly GCF_040655255.1 of Kitasatospora sp. NPDC050463. Lineage (NCBI taxonomy): Bacteria > Bacillati > Actinomycetota > Actinomycetes > Kitasatosporales > Streptomycetaceae > Kitasatospora > Kitasatospora sp. NPDC050463. Next base: position 160,124 of record NZ_JBFAJO010000009.1, on the reverse strand, counting down.
CCGGCGCCGGCCTGGGCGGACTTCGAGACCAGCAGCTTGCCGCAGGCCATGCCGCCGTAGAACAGCATCGCGAGGGCGATGTCGCCGCGCTGGTTGCCGCGGGAGCGGACCAGCTCCATGGTGACGGCGCCGAGCACGCAGACCAGGACGGCCATCCAGACCGGGCTGGTGTTGAAGATGAAGCCGAGGCCGACGCCGGTCATCGCGACGTGGCCCATGCCGTCGCCCAGCAGGGCCTGACGCCGCTGCACCAGGTAGATCCCGACGGCGGGCGCGGTGATGCCGACCAGCACGGCGGCGAGCAGGGCTCGCTGCATGAAGTCGTAGGAGAGCATCTCGGTCATGCGAGCAGCCTCGGCGGGGTGTGGTCGGCGTGCGGGTGGACGTGGTCGTGGCCGGGCAGGGCATGCAGGCCGGTGTTGGGGACGGGCGGGCCGTCGTGCGCGACACAGCCGTCGCGCAGCACCACGGCGCGGTCGATCAGCGGCTCCAGCGGCCCGAGTTCGTGCAGCACCAGCAGCACGGCCGCGCCGCGCCCGACCTCGGCGCGCAGGGTGTCGGCGAGCACCTGCTGGCTGACGGCGTCCACCCCGGCCATCGGCTCGTCCATGATCAGCAGGTCGGGGGTGCCGACCAGGGCGCGGGCGATCAGCACCCGCTGCTGCTGGCCGCCGGAGAGGTCGGCGACGCCGTCCCCGGCCCGGTCCAGCATGCCGACGGCGGCGAGCGCGCGGTCCACCGCGTCCCGGTCCCGGCGGCGCAGCGGCAGCAGCCGGTGCTGCGGCAGCCGCCCGGTGGAGACCACCTCGCGCACGGTGGCCGGGACGCCGGAGGCGGCGGTGGTGCGCTGCGGCACGTAGCCGATCCGGTGCCAGGCGCGGAACTTGGCGAACGGGATGCCGAACAGCTCCAGGCCGCCGTGCTCCAGTGCGACGGCGCCGGTCACGGCCTTGACGGTGGTGGACTTGCCGGAGCCGTTGGCGCCGAGCAGCGCGACGACCTCGCCGGGCTGCACCGTGAGGTCGACGCCGCGCAGCACCGGCCGGCCGCCGCGAGAGGCGACGGCGTCGTGCAGGCGGACGGCCGGGGGTATCGGGTGGGTCATGGCGTGCTGTCGTCCCCTCAGCTGGTGGTGGTCGCGCCGAGCGCGGCCTGCAGGTGGGCGAGGTTCTGCCTCATCACCGTCAGGTAGGTGTCCTTGGCCGGGTCCTTGACGCCCTCCAGCGGGTCCAGCACCGCGGTCCTGAGACCGAGGTCCTTGGCGACCGTCTCGGCGAGCTTGGGGCTGACCAGGGTCTCGAAGAAGATCGTGGTGACGCCGTTGTCCCTGGCGGCCTTCTGGACGTCGGCCAGCCGGGCCGGGGTGGGCTCGGACTCCGGGTCGACGCCGTTGATGGCGACCTGGGTGAGGCCGTAGTGCTCGGCCAGGTAGCCGAAGGCTGCGTGGCTGGTGACGAAGGTCTTGCTCTTGGCGTCCTTCAGGCCGTCCCGGAACTCCTGGTCCAGGGTGGTGAGCTTGTCGACCAGTTCGCCGGTGTTCTTCTCGTAGTCGGCCGCGTGCCCCGGGTCGGCCTTGGCGAACTCGGCGCCGACGCTCTTGGCGACCGCCGCGTAGCGGGTCGGATCGAGCCAGATGTGCGGGTCGCCGGGGGCCTCGTCGTGCTGGTGGCCGTCGTCCTCGGCGTGGCCCTCCGCGCCCTCGCCGAGGTGGTGGTCGACCAGCGGGCTGGCGGCGGTGGCGTCGACGACGTGCTTCGCGCCGGAGCCGGCGACCGCCTTGTCGACGGTGGGCTGGAGGCCCTTGAGGTAGAGCAGGGCGTCGGCCTTCTTGACGCTCGCGACCTGCTTGGCGGTGAGGTCCAGGTCGTGCGGCTCGGTGCCGGCCGGGGTCAGGGTGGTGACCTTGACGTGCTCGCCGCCGATCTGCGTGGCGAGGAACTCCATGGGATAGAAGGAGGCGACGACGTTCAGCTTGCCGTCCGTGCCCTTGGCGCTGCTGTCCCCGCCGCAGGCGGTGAGGAGGAGGCTGCCGGCGAGGGCGGTCGCGGTCAGGGCGAGGGCGGTGCGAGTAGGTCGTCGGATCATCATGACAACCATTCTCAGCTTAGATGGAAATGATTGTCAAATCACTCGGATGGGTGAACGGTGCATGGTGATGAGTGGGCGGGGCGGAGCGATACCGATTTGAACCTCGTACCCATATGGCCGGTAACCTGAGGTATTCGGGTACGCGCAACCAGCCGTGCCCTGACCGTGCCGTCGTACTGAAGAGAGCACTGTGGCCGCCGACAAGATCGACACGATCGTCAGCCTGAGCAAGCGCCGTGGCTTCGTCTACCCCTGCAGCGAGATCTACGGCGGCACTCGTGCCGCCTGGGACTACGGGCCGCTGGGCGTCGAGCTGAAGGAGAACATCAAGCGCCAGTGGTGGCGCGCGATGGTCCAGGCCCGTGAGGACGTCGTCGGGCTCGATTCGTCGGTGATCCTGGCCCGCGAGGTCTGGGAGGCCTCCGGTCACGTCGCGACCTTCAACGACCCGCTGACCGAGTGCCTCTCCTGCCACAAGCGCCACCGGGCCGACCACCTGGAGGAGAAGTACGAGGCCAAGCACGGCTTCCCGCCGCCGAACGGTCTCAAGGACATCAACTGCCCCGACTGCGGCACCAAGGGCTCCTTCACCGAGCCCCGGGAGTTCTCGGGCATGCTGAAGACCCACCTCGGCGTCACCGAGGAGGCCGGCGGCCTGGCGTACCTGCGCCCGGAGACGGCGCAGGGCATCTTCACCAACTTCAAGGCCGTCCAGACCACCTCGCGCAAGAAGCCGCCGTTCGGCATCGCCCAGACCGGCAAGAGCTTCCGCAACGAGATCACGCCCGGCAACTTCATCTTCCGCACGCGCGAGTTCGAGCAGATGGAGATGGAGTTCTTCGTCAAGCCGGGCGAGGACGAGCAGTGGCACGACTACTGGCTCCAGCAGCGCTGGGACTGGTACGTCGACCTCGGCCTGCGGACCGAGAACATGCGCTTCTTCGAGCACCCGAAGGAGAAGCTCTCCCACTACGCCAAGCGCACGGTGGACATCGAGTACCGCTTCAACTTCGGCGGCCAGGAGTTCTCCGAGCTGGAGGGCGTCGCCAACCGCACCGACTACGACCTGACGGTGCACAGCGAGGCCTCCGGTCAGGACCTCAAGTACTTCGACCAGGAGTCCGGCGAGCGGTACTTCCCGTACGTCATCGAGCCGGCAGCGGGCCTCAACCGCGCGATGCTGGCCTTCCTGATCGACGCCTACTTCGAGGACGAGGCGCCGAACGCCAAGGGCGTCCTGGAGAAGCGCGTCGGCATGCGGCTCGACCCGCGCCTGGCCCCGGTCAAGGTCGCGGTGCTGCCGCTGTCGCGCAACGCCAACCTGTCGCCGAAGGCCCGCGGCCTGGCCGCCGACCTGCGCACCGCGTGGAACGTCGAGTTCGACGACGCCGGCGCGATCGGCAAGCGCTACCGTCGCCAGGACGAGATCGGCACGCCGTTCTGCGTCACCGTCGACTTCGACACCCTTGAGGACGACGCGGTGACCGTGCGCGAGCGCGACACCATGTCGCAGGAGCGCGTCTCGCTCGACCAGGTGAAGTCGTACCTGGCGGCGCGGCTGATCGGCTGCTGACGTCCGGCAGTCGCCCTTCGGGAGCCCCCGTTCGCCTTCGGGCGGGCGGGGGCTCCCGGCGTCTCGGTGCCCGGTCCGGCGCCTACCGGCGGCCCCAGCGGGAACGGGGCGCGGCGGCCTGGGTGGTGGGCAGGCCGGCGCTGCGCAGCGAGGCGAGGGTGGTGCGGTGGCGGCCCTCGTCCTCCATGAGGGCCGCCAGCAGCCCGTCGTACAGGTCCCGGTGTGCCCGGCTCTCCCGGTGCACGGCGAACGCGGTGGCGAGCCGGACCAGTTCGGTGGCCGGACGCAGCGCCGCGAGTTCGCGCAGCAGGACGGCCGACAGCGGCGCGGGCAGGGTGGTGGCCAGTTCCGTGAGGTCGGCGGTGGGCCGTCCGGCGGCCTGGCGCAGCAGCGTCCGGGCGTCGTCGGAGCGGCCGGCCTGCTCCAGCCCGGAGGCGAGGGCGGCCAGCTCGGCGGTGGGCGCCGAGCCCCACTCCCAGAGCAGGGTGGCGCTGTCCGCGTGCTGGCCGGCGCGTTCCAGGGCCGCCAGCAGGGCCGGCAGCGCGTCGGTCGGGTAGGCCCAGAGGGCGTGGAACAGTTCGGTGGCCTCCTGTGCAAGCCCGGCCTGGCGCAGCTCGGCGAGGGTGCTGGCGGCCTGCGCCGGGGTGCCGGCCGCGGCGCCGCGGGCCAACTGGACGGAGGCGTCGGGCGGCCCGCTGCGGGCGAGCAGGCCGGCGAGCCGGACGGTGTCGAGCGGGAGCAGCAGGGCGGCGGCCTGGCCGAGCAGGGCGGTGATCTCCTGAGCGGCGCCCTGGCGGTGCAGGGTGGTGATCCGCCCGGCGAGGGCGGTGAGTTCGGCGGGGGAGCGGCGCCGGGGCGGCTCCGGCGCGGGCTGGGGCGGCGGTGGCGGCGGGGCCGCGGCCTTCGGAGGCGGCGCGGGTTCGGCGGCCTCCTCGGGGCGCGGGCGCGGGGCGCCGAACCGGGCTCCGGTGGCGGGTGGTGGTGGGGGAGCTTGTTGCACCGATGGGGCGTGCACTTCCTCGTACGCGCCCCCGAAGCGGGCGCCGGTGGGCTGCCGGGGTATCGGGCTGCGCAGTGCCGGCTGGCGCAGACGGTCCTCCAGTGCCGTCAACTGCTCGCTCAGCTCCAGGCAGCGTGCGCCGAGACCCTCGCGCAGCGTCCGCGCCTGGGCCAGCTGCCGCAGCAGCTCCGCGTCCGGCCGCTGCCGCTCCGGCACGGCCCGCACCGCCTCGGCGAGGCGCCGTTCCCGCTGGTTGGCGTACTGGCGGGCTCGTAGTAACTCGTCCAGCTCGGCCCGGAGTTCGAGTACGTCCTCTTCGCTCTCGCCGCCGTGCCGGTCCGTGGGTTGTTCTGTGTGCCGTATCCGCATGATCGCCGCACCCTGTCCATCTCGACCCTGACTGCGGGTCATCCTGGCGTCGGTATACGGCGACAGCGTTACGGCAGTGCGTCGAAATGTTTGCGACTGCGGTCCAGGAGCGCGCAGCCGGCGGTGGTGGCGAGGAGCGCGACCACGGCCGCCCGCAGGAGGGCCGCCTCGTAGGAGGGGGCGGCGGACCACCACCGGACGGCCGGGAACCCGGCCGCCGCGCCCGCCGCAGCGCGCTCGGCGCGAGGGCGAGCGCGGCGCCCGGGCGATCGTGCTCACCGCGCCAGTCGTGCGCGGGCCTCCATCAGGGCGAAGCCGAGCAGGTTCTCGCCGCGCCAGTCGGCCGGTCGGGCCGCCCGCTCGTCGTCGGCGGCCAGGCCGATGCCCCAGAGCCGGTCCACCGGGCTGGCCTCGACCAGAACGCGCCGGTGGGTGCCGAGGAGGTAGCCGCGCAGGGCTTCGTCCTGCCCGAACTTGGCGACGTTGCCGGTCACCACCAGCTCGAACCGCCCGGCGGCCCACGTGGGTTCGTCGAAGCCCCGGACCTGGCGCCCCAGCTTCTTCGCCTCGGCCGGGGTGCGGGCGGCGAGGATGCGCGGGACGATCGCCGCGTCCCCGAACATCCGGGCCTTGCCGGCCATCATCCAGTGCTCGGCGGTCGCGTACGCCACGCCGTCCACGGTGAACTCGGACGGCCACCACTGGCTCAGCGCGCCCTGCCCGACCGACCCGTCCTGCTGTGGCTGGTGCCCCCAGAACATCAGCCACTTCGGCTCGGCGCCGGAGGCGACGGCCGCCACCAGGGCGGCCCGGTCGCGGGTGTCGAGGGGGTTCCCCGTGTGCTCGCTGCTCATATCGTCATTCTGACGCAAAGCGGATGGCGAGGGCCAATGATTTTGATCGGGGAGCGCGATGTGGGATCGCTTCTGCCCGATGGTGGGCGGGAGTTGACCGACCCTGGCGCCCCCGGTGATCTCATCGCCCGGCGGGCCGTGCGTGTGCTACGTTCCGGAATCACACCATCACACAGAGGCATAGTTGACCCCGGCGGTGCTACCAACACCCCGGGGCCCGACAGCAGGAGCACACACTCCCGATGCACGTTCATCGTAGCGCTCACGCGCGCAACTTCACCGTGCTGCCCAACGGTCTGCTCCAGGACCGTCGGCTCAGCTACACTGCCCGCGGCCTGCTCGCCGACCTGCTCTCCCGGCCCGACGGGCGGTGCGAGGACGGTCGCCAGATGGCCGACACCAGCCCGCAGGGGCGCGGCGCCGTCCGCCGGGCGCTGAAGGAGTTGACGGCCGCCGGCTACTACCGGGTCGAGACCGTCCGACTGCCCAACGGCACGCTCCGCAGCGAGAGTCACGTCTACGACTGCCCGTACGCGCGGCCGGATGTCACCCGTCCGGGATCCGGTCGACCGGCTGCCGCCGCACCTGTCGCCCCTTCGGTAAAGGACCGGGAGAAACCACCCACCCTCCCGCCTCCTCCCGAGCCTTCCGGGCCTGTCGAGCCTTCCGGGCCTTCCGGGGCTGTCGACGAGGCGACGCGCGTGGCGGTCGCCACGCTCTTCCGCGCGATCCGCCCGGAACCGCGCCTGCGCCTCGGCGAGGCCGAGGCGCTGCGCCTCGCGCCGCTGGTCGCCCGGTGGTTGGAGCGCGGCAGTACGGTCGACGACCTCGCCCGTGCCCTGCTGCCCGGCCTGCCGACGCCCCTGCACTCCCCGCTGGGCGTGCTGCGCAGTCGCCTGGAACGCAAGCTGCCACCCGAGCACGTGCCCGGCGCCGCCCCGGCGGCCGGCTACGCCGAGTGCGCCAAGTGCCATGACCCGGTGCCCGAACCGGGCATCTGCCGTGCCTGCGCCGGCCTCGGGCACCGGCCGGTCGTGCTCGGCACCGGCGCGGCTGACGCCCGCGCCGGCGTGACGCGCGCCGGCGTCACGCGCGCCCGCGCCGCCCTGCGCGGCGGCAGGGGCGGCGGGCTGCACCTGGGCGGTGCGGCGACGGCCGGGTAGGGGCGCCGACTCGGGTGCGACACCCCGCCGTTCGGGATCCGGACGGCTTCGCTTCTGCCTACTCTTCGGCAGGAGAGGCGGTTGGCACGGAGGGTCCTGCTGGCGCTGGCAGGTGTCCCGGCGGGCTGCGTTACGACAGCAGCCCTTGCCCTTGGCTCGGGAGGTGTCGCGGTCCGGGAGAACGGCCCACTGTCTCCGGAGATGCGGAGGGGCGTTCAGGATCCGGAAGCGTTCGAGGACTTCCTGCTCTCGCATCCGCCGATGCCGATGACGGGTGAGATCCGCAAGTAGTCGACCCCGGGCTGGCCGCCACATGCGAAGGTGCCCCGGCCGGAGGGCCGGGGCACCGGGGCGAGCGGGCTGCGATCAGCTGTCGGCGGCGTGCCGGCGGCGCGAGACCGCGACCAGGGCGGCACCGGCGGCGACGGCCGCGGCGGCGCCGCCGGCCTCCCAGCCGAGGCCCTCGTCCGTGCCGGTGGCGGCGAGCTGGCCGGAGGTCGGGGCCGTGATGCCGGTGGTGGTGGTGACCCGGGCGGGAGCCACGGCCGGGGCCGGGGTCGCGTTGGTGCTCACGGCACCGGCGGTCTGGGCGGTCTGGGCGATCTGGGTGGTCTGGGTGGTCTGGGTGGCCTGCCCGGTGCCGGAGTTCTGGGCCTGCTCCGGCTGCTGGACCGGCGCGGTCGGCTTGGCGGCGGCCGCCGCGTTGGCCTCGTCCTCGGCGCGGGCCGTGTACTGGCCCTCCTTGAGGAACTTGACGACGTCCGCGTACGTGCCGTCGAGGGCGGCGCCGGCGGCCTTCTTGACGGCGGGGCCACCGGTCTCCAGGAGCTGGGAGACCTTCACCCGGTCGTCGCTCTCGCGCAGCGACGGCAGCTCGACCTCAAGGAAGCGGCGCAGATCGGCGGGCGAGCCGTCGAGGGCCTTCTGGGCCGCCGCGAAGACGCGCGGGCTGACGTCCTTGTTGGCGATGACGACCAGGATCGCGACCCGGTCGTCCTCGGCGCGGGCCGTGTACTGGCCCTCCTTGAGGAACTTGACGACGTCCGCGTACGTGCCGTCGAGCGCCGCGCCGGCGGCCTCCCTGACGGCACGACCGCCGGTGGCGATGAGCTTGGCGACCTCGACCCGGTCGTCGTCCTGGCGCTGCTTGTCGAGTTCGACGGTGAGGAAGTGGCGCAGGTCGGCGGCGGTGCCGGTGAGGGCCTTCTCGGCGGCCTCGCGGACGCCCCGGCCGGTCGACTTGTCGGCCAGGATCCGCTGGATCTCGGCACGGTCGTCGTCCTCGGCGCGGGCCGTGTACTGGCCCTCCTTGAGGAACTTGACGACGTCCGCGTACGTGCCGTCGAGGGCGGCGCCGGCGGCCTTCTTGACGGCGGGGCCGCCGGTGGCGATGAGCTTGGTGACCTCGACCCGGTCGTCGTCCTGGCGCTGCTTGTCGAGTTCGACGGTGAGGAAGTGGCGCAGGTCGGCGGCGGTGCCGGTGAGGGCCTTCTCGGCGGCCTCGCGGACGCCCCGGCCGGTCGACTTGTCGGCCAGGATCCGCTGGATCTCGGCACGGTCCAGCGCCTCCTGGGAGTCGTGGTCCGCCACGGTGTCGGACGCCGTGTCCGGACCGGACACCCCGGCGGGCGCCGGCTGTTCGGCAGCGGAGGCCATCGACGGGAACAGGACGGTGGGTGCGAGCGCGGCCGCGGCGATGACGGCGGACACCTTGGGCAACTTCATCAAGAGACCTGCTTCTTGAGCGGAGAACACGGGGAGAGATCGTGAACGCGCTCAGCATAGATCTTCTTGTCGGGTTGTCAGATCAACATTATTCGAGGGGGCTTGCTGCCTGGCCGGAGGCGTCGACGCAGGGCGGAGAGCAATTCCGGACGTATGGGGACAGCCCTCCAGGGGAGGGCTCTCAAGGGCGGAAATGTGGGGTGGATGACGGCCCAGCGGACGGTCCTTTGAGGCCGGATTTCCCCTGACCGGAACCCGAGCCGCCGTACATGGGCGACGACGTCGACGGCTCCGTCGTAGGCCTGGGTCGGTAAGCCGCCGCGAACGGCGAGGAGGCCGAGGTCCTCGCGCCGAGGCCGCTCGCTCAGCCCGTCAGGCCGCGGCCTTCCGGAGGGCCACATCGCGTGTGCGCTGCTGGAGTTGGCGGACGACGGGTGTGTCGGGGCGGGTCGCCACGGTGGTGGAGAGCGCCCGGAAGTGTTCGTCGCCGCGGACGGAGCTCAGCGTGACGTAGTCGTCCAGGAAGGTGTTCCACGTCGCGCAGGCGGCCTCCACGTGACCCAGCTCCATCTGGCGCCGCGCGAGCAGGCCGTTGGCGTGCGCCCGGCCCTGCTTCTCGTTCACGGGCCGGGCCCGGTTCGAGAGCTGGAGTTCCTTGATCGCTCCCGGGAGGTCGCCGAGTTCGTACAGGACGTGCGAGACGTGGAAGTGATAGGCGGCCTGGTCGTAGCCCCCGACCGCGTCGTTGCGCCCGTCCGCGAGGGCGAGAGCCGTCTCCGTCTCGTTCAGCCGGGCGAAGGCCTGCCGCCGGTCCTTCACCATGGCCGCGCCGTGGGCCTGCTGGCCGGCGAGGAACGCGCGCAGTCGCGGGCCCGACACGGGCGCGGCCTCGGCGGCCGAGTCCGCCAGTTCCAGCGCCTTCGGGCCGTGGCCGAGGCTGGCGGCCTGGAGGGCCATGCCACGGAGGGTGCGGCAGTACGTCACGTGGTCCTGGGCGTCGCGGGCGAGCTTGAGGGCCTCGACGTAGTACTTCTGGCCGAGCCCGTGGGCGGTCTCGTACATGGCCATCCACCCGGTCAGGTAGGTGAGGTCGGCCGCGGCCGAGAGGAGGTCGGACTTCACCTCGGCGGTGCCGGAGGCCTGGAGCCACGGCCCCACGGAGTTGACCAGGAACGCGGCGGCCATCGGGCGGGCGTGCGCCGCACCGAGCTCGTCGAGGATTCCGGCGATCCGGTCGGTCATGTTCCGGACGGTCTCGACCTCGCCCTGTCCGACGCGCACGGTCGGGCCCGCCGACGCACGACTGATCCGGTCGGGGGCGCTGTCGTCGAACACCGGCAGGCTCAGCGCGGCGGAGTACAGTCCGGCCGCGAGCACGCTCCGCCGGGACGGATCCATGTCGGCCCGGCCGATCGCCATCAGGTCGGCTGGGCCGGGCCGGTCGCCGGCCGGCTCGGGGGCGGCCTCGAAGCCCGTCTCCTCAGCGGTGACCGGACGCCCGAGGCGGCGTGCGAACGTCTCCCGCACGACCTCGCGGACCTCGGCCCGCGGCTGGACGCCGGAGAGCCAGTGCGAGACGGACGACTTGTCGTAGGTCAGTCGCAGACCCGCCTCCGTCCCGGTCCGGTTGACCGCACGGGCGAGCCGGTCGTTGCCCCAGGCGGTCTCCTGCATGAGCGCGGCCAACGCGGTGTTCGGCGTACGCGGTCGTTGCGCCATCACGATCCCCGTCTCCTTCGTTCAACCGATTCAACCCCCGGACCAGCATGGCTCGTTCTCCTGTCCTGTGTAACCCCGTTGACTTGATGTCAGCCCAACGGGTGGTCGGGGCGCCGCAGTCCGTACGACTTACCGACCGGGCGTACCCGATGTGACCCCTGTGGTGGGACGGAGCAGACCGGTGACCAGCAGTCCTCTCGGCAACGTGAGATTCCAGGTGCCCTGTGAGTGGGACGTGCCGCCCGATGCGGCCGCTGTGCCGCAGGCACGGCGTTCGGTCGTGGCGGTCCTCCGGGAGTGGGGGGTGCCGCTGTCGGAGGAGGCCCTGGAAGACGTGGAGTTGTGCGCCGGCGAGGTGATCGCCAACGCGGTGGAGCACACGGGCGGCCGGTGTTCGGTCCGCGTGGGGTGGCAGGGGGAGCGGCTGCGGGTCGAAGTCGCGGACGCCTGCGCCCTGCTGGCCCGCCCGGAGCCGGAGGAGGCGGACGAGGAGGCCACGAGGGGGCGTGGCCTCCTGTTGGTGGAGGCGCTGGCGAGCGCCTGGGGCTGGCACCGGCAGGGCGCGGGCAAGGTGGTCTGGTTCGAGTACGCGGTCGGGGCGGTGGCCGACGAGTCGCCGTCCGCCACGCACGGGTGGGGGCCGGCGAGGGTCCTGCGCCGGCCCGGGCGGGTGGCCTTGTGAGGCTCGTCCGCCGGCCCGTTTCGCCGGAACGGGCCGGCGGGGGCGGCCTGACGGCCTTCGCGGAGTGCGGTGCCGGACGAGTCGTCCCCGGGGTGGTTGAGATCTGTAGTCTGTGCAGCTGTTCGATCGCGGCCGACGCGGTGCCATTCCGCAAACGCGCCCGCAACAGGTCGAATTGATCATCAATCAGGGGGAAGAGATGACAACGCAGGTCGCGACAGCAAGATTCTCCGTCGAGTCGGTGCACTCGCCGGACGGCACCGTCATCAGCTACCGCAGCGTGGGGTCGGGTGGTCCCGCGCTGCTCGTCGTGCCCGGGGCGCTGTCCGTGGCCGAGGAGTTCGACGGAGTCGCCGCCGAGCTCGCCCGGCACTTCACCGTGCACACCATCGAGCGGCGCGGCCGCGGGGCCAGCGGCCCGCAGGGCGCCGGCTACGGCGTCGACGCCGAGTGCGCCGACATCGAGGCGGTGCGGGCCGCGACCGGTGCGCGCCTGGTCTTCGCGCACAGCTTCGGCGCCTTCGTCACCCTGGAATCCGCCCTGCGCGGATCCGCCTTCGACGGGATCGCCCTCTACGAGCCCGGGGTCTCCATCGACGGCTCCGTCCCGATGGGCTGGGCCCCCGAAGCCGAACGGCTGCTGGCGCAGGGCAAGGGCGCCGAGGCGTTCCTGACCTTCGTGCGCGGGATCAACCCGGATACCTCCGGCAAGGCACCGCGCTGGCTGCTGCGGATCATCCTCCGGTTCGTGATGAAGAAGCCGGAGCGGCTGCGCAAGCACGCCCTGCTCGGGGGCGCGATCCGCGAGCACGCCGAGGCGGCCCGGCTGGACAACGAGTACCCGAAGTACGCCGGGCTCGCCGCTCCCGTCCTGCTGATGGTCGGCAAGGACGAGACCACGACGGGGGCGGGCCGCGCGACCGTCCGCCTCGCCGAGGTCTTCACCACCTCCGAGCTGGTCCGCTTCCCCAAGCTCGACCACTTCGGTTACGAGAAGGACCCGGCGGGCGTCGCCGGCGCCGTGAGCACCTTCCTCCGCGGCGGCGGCCGGCCCGCGGCGCAGTAACCCGCCGGGCCCGTCGGACGCCCTCGTCAGGGGGCGCCGGCGGGCCCGGCCGGTACGGCTCAGCGGAGCTGGAGCAGGTCCCAGCGGTTGCCGTACAGATCCTCGAACACCGCCACCGTGCCGTACGGTTCGTGCCTCGGCTCCTCCAGGAAGCGGACCCCGGCGGCGGTCATCCGGCGGTGGTCGCGCTCGAAGTCCTCGGTGTTGAGGAACAGTCCGACCCGTCCGCCGGTCTGGTCCCCGATCCGCGCCGTCTGCTCCGGCTTCGACGGGCGTGCCAGCAGCAACCCGGTCTCCGTCGACCCGCGCGGCGCCACCACCACCCAGCGTGCGCCGCCCTCACGCGGTGCGTCCTCGCGCAGCTCGAAGCCGACGGCGTCCACGTAGAAGGAGATCGCCTCGTCGTAGTCCCGTACGAGCACGGTGGTCAGTCCGATATGTGCCATCCCGTGATCGTGCCACGTCGCCTGCGGCCGGCTCATCCGACCCGACTACCGGTCCGGTCCAAGAGCCTTCATGAGCTCGCCCCGTACGACGGGTCCGCCCCGTCTGCCGGGTCCGCCGGGTCCGGGTCCAGCGGCAGCACGACCGGCCCCAGCCCGAGGCCGCCCCCCCCGACTCCGGCAACCGTTCACCACCCGCCGGCCCCGGCGGGAAGAAGGCGTTCGGGATCGGAGAAGCCGGGCTGAATCCTTTGACCGGGGGCGAGCCTCCTATGAATGTGTCCGACGAACACGTCGGACGGGATCTGGAGGTAGTCGTGATCATCGGAATCGCCATCGCCGTCACCGTGGTGCTCCTGTGCACCTGCAGTGTGGTCGTGCTGAGGAAGCGGGGGCGGGGCCGTGGCTGACTCCGCGGCCTGGCCGGGGGAGCAGCTGGTCTTCGCGGCGCAGCGCGGGGACGTCGACTCGCTCGCCGCGCTGGTGTCGGGTGCGCACCCGCATGTGCGGCGGTTCGCCCGGTCGTTGTGCGCGACGCCGGAGGACGCCGAGGACGCGGCGCAGGAGGCGCTGATCATCCTGTACCGGAAGATCGGGATGCTGCGGGCGTCCGGTGCGCTGGCGTCGTGGATGTTCCGCATCGTCCGCAACGAGTGCCTGCGCCGCGCGCGGATCCTGCGGCGCGAGCACCCGCTGGTGGGGGAGGACACCGAGTTGTCGGCCGAGGAGGAGGTGCTGCAGCGCCTGGAGGCCGGGCGGGTGGCCGCGGCGATCGCCGCGCTCCCGGCCGACCAGCGTCGGGTGCTGGTCATGCGGGACATCCAGGGCCTCAGCGGGCGGACGGTCGCCGACGCGCTGGGCGTGAGCAGCGCCGCGATGAAGTCGCGGCTGCACCGCGCCCGCACGACGGTCCGCTGCGCGCTGCGGGCCACATCCGAATCGACTCCGGGAGGCACCGATGACTGACCGCCCCGACTTCGCGAGCGCGTCTCTGCCCCGGCACCTGGCGCGCGGCGCACTGGGCTTCGGCGCTCTGATCGGCTCGTTCGCGCTCATCCCGGTCGTGGGGCCGGGGGCGCTGCTGCTGCTCCCGGTCGGCGTGCTCGCCCTGCGCGGCTGCCCGATGTGCTGGGCGATCGGGCTGATCCAGACCGTCTCGCGCGGCCGCCTGAAGCGCTCCTGCACGGTGGACGGCCAGTGCCGGCTGACCGTCGCCGGGCCCAAGTGAACACGCCCCGGCCGCGGTGCGCCCACCTGGAGGTCGCGGGCGGGCGCGCCGGTCGGGGTGCCGGTCGTGCGTGTGCCGGTCGTGACCCGGCCGTCCGGGGGCACCCCATGGAGCGGGGAGGTGTGGGCCCCAGGGTGAGGGGCGGTGAAGGCCGGCGAGGGTGACGCCGGGCACCATCCGCGGTGGGGAGAAGACGGGCTCAGGCAGGTCCTCGCCCCCTGGGGTCGGACTGCCGCACTGCGCCTGCACGAGCCGGTGGCTCGGGTCGCCTCCCGGTACGCGTCTGATCGCCTACACCCCGAGGGAGGAGGAGACGCGGGCGCGTATGGACGGCAGGGCGAGCGGCCTCCGAGCCGGACCCCGCCCCTGACCGGCGCCCGCCCGCCGGCCGAGCGCCAGGCAGAGGACGGCCAGCGGCAGTTCGACGCAGCAGGCCATCACCAGGGCGGCGAGCAGCGGCAGGCCCGGAGCGGCGGTGCCGATGTCGGCCAGGGCGTCGCCCGCGAGCAGCAGCGCCACCACGCAGGCGGACCCGAACGCGGCCGGGCTGCGGCGGCGCAGCAGCGTGTCCAGCCCGAGCAGGGCGGTCAGTTCGGCCAGGTCGAGGGCGACCCAGGCGGTCTCGTGGCAGGCGACCAGCACGGCCAGCCAGGGCAGCAGGGCCAGTGCCGCCAGGGCGGGCACCCGGGGGGCCCAGGCGGGCAGCGCCGGAATGGCCGGTCGAGTGAGCGGGGCCGGCCGGGCGGTCAGGAGGGCGGTGCTCACCGTGCCCTCCGACCGTAGCGGCGGACCCGCTCCAGCGGCTGCCGCTCGCGGCCGGCGTGGTGCTCCACCAGCACGCCGTCGAACGGACCCTGCGCCCAGGCGAGCCAGAACTCCCCGGCCACCGTGAGGACGTCGGGCCTCTCGACGACCGCGGCAGCCCGCCCGGCGCGGCGCAGCCGCCCGGCGGTGAACGCCACGACGGGCGCCGGGCCGTCCTGCGGGAGCCGGCCCCAGGCCAGCCCGAACGACCCCCATGTGCCGGGTGTCGGGCACCGCCGGGCGCCGCGCAGCACCTGGGGGGCGAGCCGGGCCGCGACCACGACGTCCAGCAACTCGCCGTGCTCGTACACCTCCAGTGCCGCCCGCCCCCGGGACGCGGGGACGCCCCGCACCGACCACGGCCCGAACAGGTCGAGCGGTCCGGGGTGTTCGAGCAGCCCGGGCCCCGCCACCACGGCGCCCGGCAGCGCCCCCGTACCGGAGGCGCTCCCGTTCGCGGAGGCGTTCCCGTTCCCGGTGAGGGGCCGCCGGTGCGGCGGGGTGGCGGAGTGCGGTCGAGTGCTCGTCATGCCGTCAAGAATTCCGTCGGACGGCACCCGCTGTCGGTAGTGCACCGCTCCGAACCGGGGGTGTAGCCAGGTACACCCCTACTCTCCACTCCCCTTCATGGCGGCAGTCGATCTTCGAGGCCTACGCTGTCCGTCATGCCCTCCACCCTGCTGCGCCGCGCGCTCGCCAGGAGCGCCGGCCGGCCACCGTGGTCGGCCGCCGTCTGGCGCGAGACCCGCTTCATAGCCGCCGGCATCCCCCTGGCCGCGCCGATCTGGCTCTCCCTCACCTATTCCGTGCTCTTCCTGCCGGTCGTCGGCCTCTGCCTGCTAGGTCTGCGCCTGTTGACGGCGGCCCAGCGCGGCCGGCTGCGCACCCTGCGCGGGGTCGAGGTGCCGCCGCTGCTCCGGCCGGTCAGTACCCCGGCGGGCCTGTTGACCGGGCTGCGCACCGGGGTGAGCTGGCGCCAGGTCGGTTACCACCTGCTGGTGGGCCCGCTGCTCGCGCTCGGCGCGCTCGGGCTGCTGTACGCCTGGGGCGCGGGTCTGGTGATGGCCACCGTCTACGGCTGGGCCTGGCTGATGCCGCCCTCGAACCCGGCGCGCGAGTCGCTGGTGACGCTGGACGTCCCGGTGACCGTGGCCGGCGCCGTCCTGCTCCTCGTGCTGCCCTGGGTGACGGCCTTGCTGGCCCGGCTGGAGGAGTGGGCGGCCGTGCGGCTGCTCGGCCCCGGCCGGGCGGAGACCCTGGAACGCCGGGTCGAGGAGATCGCCGAGAGCCGGGCCGGCCTGGTCGACGCCGTCGACACCGAGCGCCGACGGATCGAGCGCGACCTGCACGACGGCGCCCAGCAGCGGCTGACCTCGCTGGCGATGAACCTGGGCCTGGCCCGGCGCACCTTCAAGGACGCCCCGCCCGAGGTCATGCAGGTGATCGTGGACGCGCACGAGGAGGCCCAGGCGGCCATCGACGAGCTGCGGGACCTCGTCCGCGGCCTGCACCCGGCCGTCCTGGAGGACCGCGGTCTGGACGCGGCGCTGTCCGGCATCGCCGCCCGCTCGCCGCTGCCGGTACGCCTCGACGTCGCGCTGACCGAGCCGATCGCCCCCACCGTCGAGGCGGTCGCCTACTTCACCGTCTCCGAGGCGCTGACCAACGTCGCGAAGCACGCCCGCGCCTCCCGGGTCGACCTCTCGGTGCGGACGGCCGGCGGCCGGCTGCGCCTGGTCGTCAGCGACGACGGTGTCGGCGGCGCGGACGCCGCGCGAGGCACCGGCCTGACCGGGCTGCGCAAGCGGGCCGCCTCGGTCGACGGCGCGCTGTCCGTTCTCAGCCCCCTCGGGGGTCCCACCACCATCACCGTGGAGTTGCCGTGCGCGCTGTGATCGCCGAGGACTCGGTCCTGCTCAGGGTCGGCCTGGTCAAGGTCCTGGAGGCGGTGGGCTTCGAGGTGGCCGCCGCGGTCGGGGACGCCGAGGAACTGCTCTCCGCCGTGGAGGAGCACCGCCCGCAGGTGGTGGTCGCGGACGTCCGGATGCCGCCCGGCTACACCGACGAGGGGGTCCGGGCCGCGCTGCTGATCCGCCGGCAGTGGCCGGAGGTCGCGGTGCTGCTGCTCTCCCAGTACGTCGAGGAGCGGTACGCGGCCGACCTGCTGGCCACCAACACCAGCGGGGTGGGCTACCTGCTCAAGCAGCGGGTGGCCAATGTCGACGACTTCGTCGAGGCGCTCCAGCGGGTGGCCGAGGGCGGGACGGCGCTGGACCCGGAGGTGGTCGCCCAGCTGCTGGTGCGCCGCCACCGGGATCCGCTGGAGAAGCTGACTCCGCGCGAGCGGGCCGTGCTCGGCCTGATGGCGGAGGGCCGCTCCAACGCGGCCATCGCGGCCGCCCTGGTGGTCAGTGACAGCGCCGTGGCGAAACACATCAACTCGATCTTCACCAAGCTCGATCTGCCGCCGGCCGACAACAGCCACCGCCGGGTCCTCGCGGTGCTGCGGTTCCTGGAGGTCGGGTAGCCGTGCGGGGAGGTCGTGGCTGGCAGGTCACCGGGACGCTCGCGCTGGCCTTCGTCGTGGTGTTCGGCGCCGTGCAGACCTGGGCGATGGTGGTGCAGCAGAAGGCGGTGTCCGAGCACAGCTACCAGGTCCCGGTGACCAGGGTGGAGCTGGACACCGGGACGGCGGCCGTCCGGATCCGGCCGGGAGCGCCGGGGCGGGTGCTGGTGAAGCAGTTCCTGGACTGGACGGTCCGCAAGCCCACCGTCTCGACCGTCTTCGAGGGCGACGTGCTCACCGTCCGGATGCGCTGCAACCAGCTGCTGCCGGCCGTGGACGTGGGCTGCGACGCGCTGATCGATCTGGAGGTGCCGGCCGCGACGTCGGTGTCCGGCGGGGGGACGTCCGGCAGCATGGAGGTCCGGGACCTGACCGGGGACGTCCGGCTCTCCGCGACCTCGGGGGCGATCCGGCTGTCCGGGCTCTCCGGGCAGGTGTACGCGCGCACCACCTCCGGCCAGGTGGCGGCCGACGGGCTCGGCTCCACGCGGGTGGAGGCGAGGGCCTTCTCCGGAGAGATCCGCCTGGGCTTCGTGCGGCCGCCGCACCTGGTGGACGTCGGCGCGACCTCCGGCTCGGTGTCGCTCGTCCTGCCGAAGGGCTCCCGGTACGCCTTCGACTACAACGGGGGCGTCGGCGGCGAGCGCCACATCGACCCCGAGTTGGGCGACACCGCCAGCGCCGACACCGTCCGGGTGGTGACCACCTCGGGCGAGGTACGGATCGTCTCCTCGGAGGGCTGACCAGGGCCGACCGGGGCCGACCGGGCCGACCAGGGCTGCTGGGCCGACCAGGGCCGACCAGGGCGGCTACCGGAGCAGGCCGACCGGCCCCCGCGCGCGGTGGGGGACAATGAAGAGTCCCGAACCCCCGTCCACGAGGTCAGCCGCGCATGACAGCCACGCTCGACACCACCGCGTCCGCCCCGGCATCCGCCGCCGCGCCCGCGTCCGCCGCCGCGCCCGCATCCGCCGCCGCGCCCGCGTCCGCCGCCGCGCCCGCGTCCGCCGCCGCGCCCGCGTCCGCCGCCGCGCCCGCGACCAGCACCGAGTTCGCGCCGCTGACGATCGGCCCGATGCAGGTGTGGCCGCCCGTCGTGCTGGCGCCCATGGCCGGCATCACCAACGCGCCCTTCCGCACCCTCTGCCGCGAGCAGAGCGGCGGCAAGGGTCTGTACGTGAGCGAGATGATCACCACCCGGGCCCTGGTCGAGCGCAACGCCAAGACCATGCAGCTGATCAGGTTCGACGCGAGCGAGAAGCCGCGCTCGATCCAGCTGTACGGGGTGGACCCGGTGACCGTCGGCAAGGCTGCCCGGATGATCGCCGACGAGGGCCTGGCCGACCACATCGACCTCAACTTCGGCTGCCCCGTCCCCAAGGTGACCCGCAAGGGCGGCGGCTCGGCGCTGCCGTACAAGCGCAACCTGCTGCGCGAGCTGCTGCGCGAGGCCGTGGCCAACGCGGGGGACCTCCCGGTCACGATGAAGATGCGCAAGGGCATCGACGACGACCACCTCACCTATCTGGACGCGGGCCGGATCGGCGCCGAGGAGGGCGTGGCCGCCATCGCCCTGCACGGGCGCACCGCCGCCCAGCACTACGGGGGCACGGCGGACTGGTCGGCGATCGCCCGGCTGCGCGAGTCCGTCCCGGCGCACATTCCGGTGCTCGGCAACGGAGACATCTGGTCGGCGGACGACGCGGTGCGGATGATGCGCGAGACCGGCTGCGACGGCGTGGTGGTCGGGCGCGGCTGCCTCGGCCGGCCGTGGCTGTTCAAGGACCTGGTCTCGATCTTCGAGGGCGAGGTCGACCCCGCCCGCCCGAGCTTCGCCGACGTGGCCCGGGCGATGGTGCGCCACGCGCAGCTGCTCGGGGAGTGGATCGGGGACGAGGCTCGCGGCGTGATCGACTTCCGCAAGCACGTCGCCTGGTACACCAAGGGCTTCTCGGTCGGGTCCGAGCTGCGGGTGAAGCTGGCGAACTCCTCCTCGTTGGCCGAGTTGGCCGAAACCCTGTCCATGGTGGAGCAGTCCCAGCTCTGGCCGGCCGGTGCGGACGGCCCGCGCGGGCGCACCAGCGGCAACAACCGGGTGGTTCTGCCGGAAGGCTGGTTGGACGATCCGTATGACTGCGCCCTCCCCAGCGCAGACGCCGAATCGGACACCTCTGGCGGTTGATCTATACGCACCGGCGAAAACGGCCCTTGACGGCCCCTCGCCACCGCGTCCCGGCCCTCTTGTCCAACCTGGACAGGAGGGCTCCTTTTTGGCGCGACTCCATGACGGAACGAGCACGAATCTGGACACAGTGCGACGATCGGCGGAGGGGGACTACGTTCGACGGGCGAGATGCGTCCGTGACGCTTGCCACATACCGTGGCCCCTGACGGCCATTCAGAGGACGAAATGGACAGGTCGGCGGGGAAACGCTTCCCGAAGGGGGGTGGTGCGGGATCGGGTGCTCGGGGTGCAGGAAATCAAGCCGGAGCAACATGCTGGACCGCCGACCGCTACCCTCCGTCCCCTTCGTGTGATCTTCCGGTTTCCTTGTGTTCAAGAGTTGAACGATAGCTAGCGTCATCCGGACGATTTCACCAACAGAGGTGAACGCCTTTACGTGCATTCGATCTATTGGGTTACCGCCGGGTACCGGCCTCGTACGGCCTATTGGCGGCGCGGAAGCGCCTTCGAAATGGGTATGTTCTCCGGCGTCAGGGCAACCGTGTGCGAGGAGACCGACCCGTGCCGTCCCAGCAGAAGTTTGTTTACTCCTTCACCGAAGGAAACAAGGACCTCAAGGATCTTCTTGGCGGCAAGGGCGCGAACCTGGCCGAGATGACCAACCTGGGCCTCCCCGTCCCTCCGGGGTTCACCATCACCACCGAGGCCTGCAAGGTCTTCCTGGAGACCGGCAGCGAGCCCGCTTCGCTGCACAAGGAGATCAGCGCCCACCTGGACGCCCTTGAGCAGGAGATGGGCAAGCAGCTCGGCCAGGCCGACAACCCGCTGCTGGTCTCGGTTCGCTCCGGGGCCAAGTTCTCCATGCCCGGCATGATGGACACCGTCCTGAACATCGGCCTCTCCGACACCTCGGTGGTCGGTCTGGTCGCGCAGTCCGGCAACGAGCGCTTCGCGTGGGACTCCTACCGCCGCCTGGTCCAGATGTTCGGCAAGACCGTGCTGGGCGTCGACGGCGAGCTGTTCGAGGAGGCCCTGGACGAGGCCAAGCACGCCAAGGGCACCACCAACGACCTGGACCTGGACGCTTCCGACCTCCGGGAACTGGTCGAGGTGTTCAAGGGCATCGTCGAGCGCGAGACCGGGCGGGCCTTCCCGCAGGACCCGCGCGAGCAGATGGACCTCGCCATCCACGCCGTCTTCCACTCCTGGAACGGCGACCGGGCGCGGCTCTACCGTCGCCAGGAGCGCATCCCGAACGACCTCGGCACCGCCGTCAACGTCTGTTCCATGGTCTTCGGCAACCTCGGCGAGGACTCCGGCACCGGTGTCGCCTTCACCCGTGACCCCTCCACCGGCGCCGTCGGCGTCTACGGAGACTACCTCTCCAACGCCCAGGGCGAGGACGTCGTCGCCGGCATCCGCAACACCCTGCCGCTCGCGGACCTGGAGCAGCTCGACAAGAAGTCGTACGACGAGCTGATGGCGATCATGCTGAAGCTCGAGAACCACTACCGCGACCTCTGCGACATCGAGTTCACCATCGAGCGCGGCAAGCTCTGGATGCTCCAGACCCGGGTCGGCAAGCGCACCGCCGCCGCGGCCTTCCGGATCGCCGTCCAGCTGGTCGACCAGGGCCTGATCGACCTGGACGAGGCCCTGATGCGGGTCACCGGTGGTCAGCTCTCGCAGCTGATGTTCCCGCGCTTCGCGCCGAACGCCGAGTCCAAGCAGATCGCCTGGGGCCTGGCCGCCTCGCCCGGCGCCGCGATCGGCAAGGTGGTCTTCGACTCCTACACCGCCGTCAAGTGGTCCCGCTCCGGCGAGAAGGTCATTCTGGTCCGCCGCGAGACCAACCCGGACGACCTGGACGGCATGATCGCCGCCGAGGGCATCCTCACCTCGCGCGGCGGAAAGACCTCGCACGCCGCCGTGGTCGCCCGCGGCATGGGCAAGACCTGTGTCTGCGGTGCCGAGGAGCTGGAGGTCGACACCAAGCGCCGCCGGATGACCACCTCCGACGGCCTGGTGCTGGAGGAGGGTGACGTCGTCTCCATCGACGGCGCGACCGGCAAGGTCTACCTGGGCGAGGTACCCGTCCTCCCGTCCCCGGTGGTCGAGTACTTCGAGGGCACCCTGCACGCCGGCGCCGACGTCCAGGGCGGTCTGGTCCAGGCCGTGCACCGGCTGATGTCGCACGCCGACGGCCGCCGCCGGCTGGCCGTGCGGGCCAACGCCGACAACGCCGAGGACGGCGGCCGCGCCCGCCGCTACGGCGCCCAGGGCATCGGCCTCTGCCGCACCGAGCACATGTTCCTCGGTGAGGAGCGCCGCAAGGAGGTCGAGCACCTGATCCTGGCGGACAACGACAAGGACCGCGAGACCGCGCTGTCGACCCTGCTGCCGCTGCAGAAGAGCGACTTCCTGGAGCTCTTCCAGGCGATGGACGGGCTGCCGGTCACCGTCCGCCTGCTCGACCCGCCGCTGCACGAGTTCCTTCCCGACATCACCGAGCTGTCGGTGCGCGTCGCCCTCGCCGAGGCCCGCAAGGACCCGAACGAGAACGACCTGCGCCTGCTCCAGGCGGTGCACAAGCTGCACGAGCAGAACCCGATGCTCGGCCTGCGCGGCGTCCGCCTCGGCCTGGTCATCCCCGGGCTGTTCGGCATGCAGGTCCGTGCCATCGCCGAGGCCGCCGCCGAGCGCAAGCTGGCCGGCGGGGACCCCCGTCCCGAGGTGATGATCCCGCTGGTCGGCACCGTCCAGGAGCTGGAGCTGGTCCGCGACGAGTGCGAGCGCGTGCTGGCCGAGGTCGCCCAGTCCACCGGCGTCCAGCTGGACATCAAGCTCGGCACCATGATCGAGCTGCCGCGCGCCGCCGTGACGGCCGGCCAGATCGCCGAGGCCGCCGAGTTCTTCTCCTTCGGCACCAACGACCTCACCCAGACGGTCTGGGGCTTCTCCCGGGACGACGTGGAGGCCTCCTTCTTCACGGCCTACCTGGAGAAGGGCATCTTCGGGGTCTCCCCGTTCGAGACCATCGACCGCGACGGCGTCGGCGCGCTGGTCAAGCACGCCGTCGAGGCCGGCCGGGCCACCCGCCCCGACCTCAAGCTCGGTGTCTGCGGCGAGCACGGCGGCGACCCGGAGTCGGTGCACTTCTTCCACGAGGTGGGGCTGGACTACGTCTCCTGCTCCCCCTTCCGGATCCCGGTGGCGCGCCTGGAGGCAGGCCGCGCCGCCATCGAGACGGCGGGCAGCGACTCGCGCTGAGTGCGGTGCCCCGGCCGGGCATCGGCCGGGGCACCGTCGGCGCGACTCTGTCGCTGACCGCACCCCCTCCCACCGGGGAGGGCGTACACCGGAGCTCGGCGCAGGAGAACCGGCGTACGTAACGCGAGCGGGGCGGGAACGGACAACGGCGTCCGTTCCCGCCCCGCTCGTCCGTCTGCCCGCAGGTCTGCCCGCCCGGCCGCCGTCTCGCCGCCCGGGTCTGCCCGCAGGTCTGCCCGCCCGGCTGCCCGAAGGGGCGCCGCGGCCGTGGCCGTGGCCACGCGTGTGGCGGGCCGGCCGTGGCCCGGCCGGCTGCCAAGCTGGAGCGCATGACCAGCAAGAACCGCCTGTTCGCCCTGGTGGCCGTCCTGATCTGCGCGTTCGCCGCGGTCGCCGGGTACCTCCTCTCGGGCGACGGGCCGGACCGCCCGAAGGCCGCCTCCGCCACCGCCTCCGCCACCGTCTCCGCCGGCGTGAGCGCCACGGGCCCGAAGCCCTCCGCCCCCAGGACGTCCCCGCCCGCCGGCGCGACCCCGGCCGGCGGCTGGGTGCCCAGCGACCCCGCGCTGGCCGACGTCTGCCGCACCCAGCTGCCCGGCCAGGCCCTCGACACCCTCGGTCTGATCGCCAAGGGCGGCCCGTACCCCTACCGCTCCGACGGCATCGCCTTCGAGAACCGTGAGAACCGCCTTCCGCGCAGGGCCTCCGGCTACTACCACGAGTTCACCGTCGTGACCCCGGGCTCCGGCGACCGCGGCGCCCGACGCGTCGTCACCGGCAGTACCGGCGAGCAGTACTGGACGACCGACCACTACGGCACCTTCCAGGAGATCGACGCGCGCTGCTGAACCCTTCGGGCCGGGAAGTACTTTCCACTTTGGAAAGTAGATGCCATAGTGGAAGTACAGACAACGCCGGGTGCCCACGGGCACCCGGGCACCCAGGGGGATTCCATGAACGCTGTCGAAACGAACGCCGCCGAACCCGTCGACCTGCCCGCCGCCGAGGCGCTGCGCCTGGCCGAGCGCGCCACGGCCGCCGCCCAGGCGCCCGGTCGGCTGCCCGGCTGGTACGGGCCGGCCTTCGCGGTGGCCTTCGCCGTCTACGGCATCGGCGTCGGGCAGGCCATCGGGGCCGACGCGGGTTGGCTGAGCGGGGTGTTCGGGGGGCTCTTCGCCGTGATGACGGGCGTCCTGGCCCGGCTCGCCGTCAACCAGGGGGGCATCATGCACCGGCTGACGCCCGGCCTCGGGCGCCCGGTCCTGCTGGCCGTCCTCGGAGTGATCGCGGCAGGTCTGGCCGGGATGCTGCTCGCCTGGCTGGCGGGCGGCGGCGCGCGCTGGATGGGCGCGGTGGCGGGCGTGGTGGCCGGCGCGGCGTTCTGGGCGGCGACGGACCGGCTCGACGCGCGGATCCGCCGGATGCCGGCGGTCCGCTGATGCCCGCCGCGCTCGACCCGCTGCTCCAGCACCCGACCAGGCTGACCGTCCTCGCCTTCCTGAGCGCCTGCACCGAGGCCGAGTTCGGTACCGTCCGCGACCACTGCGAGGTCTCCGACTCGGCGCTCAGCAAGGCGGCGGCCGCCCTGGAGGAGGCCGGCTACGTGGCGGTGAAGAAGGGGTACGTCGGCAAGCGCCCGCGGACCTGGCTGGCCGCCACGAGGTCCGGCCGCAAGGCGCTGGCCGTCCACCTCGCCGAGCTGCAGCGGCTGGTGGCGGCGGCCGAGGCCGCCGGCGCCGCGCAGGACCGGAGCTGAGGCCGGGCCACGGGCGTGCCCTACCGGGCCCGGCGCCAGCCGATCCGCGCGTGCGGACCGTGCGGGCCGCCGGCGAGCAGGGCGCGCAGCTCCCGCAGCACCGGCTCCGGCTCCCGCCGCAACTGGACCGGGGTGGCGCGGACGACCGGGAGGCCGGCGGCGGTGAGGCGGTTGGCCCGGGCCAGGCTCCGCTCGTGGTCGGCCGGGCGCAGGTGCCAGGCCCGGGAGTCGATCTCCAGTGCCACGCAGGCCTGCGGCCAGTAGGCGTCGGGGACGGCGAGGAAGCGTCCGTCCAGGAACAGCACCGGATTCCAGAGCGGCTCCGGCAGGCCGGCCCCGCGCAGCAGCTCCCGGGCCTCGCCCTCGACGACCGAGCGCACCCCGGCGGCGAGGTCCTCCACCACCTGCGCGACGTGCGGCAGTGCCGGGGCCCCCGGCCGGGCGAGCAACTGGTCCAGCAGTTCGCCGAGATCGCAGTGCCGCCGCTGGACCGCCTCCGAGCAGAGCGCCCGGAACCGGCGCCGCCCGCTCTCCCGGGGTGCGAGGTCGGCCAGGGCCCGGGCGACCGTCGCGCTCCAGAGCCCGTCGTCCCGCTCGAACCCGCCCGGCATCGGCCCGCAGGCCCGGTGGATCCGGACGAACGCCCGGTCCGCGACCCGGCGCGGGCCCGGGATCAGCACGTCGACCTCCGTCGGGTCCGCCGGGTGTCCGGCGGTCGGCAGCCCGGCCGACGCCAGGACCGCCTCCCCGGTCAGCAGTACCTCGCCGGGCTGCGCCGGCCGCCCCTTCGGAGCCGCGTACGCCAGGGCGGTGACCCTCAGGCGGTGATCAGCTGCCCGCTGCCGCCGTGTCTAAGGCACTCCTGGTTGATCGTGCGCTCCGGGGCGCTCGGCGAGGTGGCGGCGGCGATCCGCAGCTCGATGATGTCCCGCACGGCGGGCCACTCGGAGTCGAGGATCGAGTAGAACGCGGTCGAGCGCACCACACCGTCCAGCCCGCGCGAGTGCGCTCGGCGCACGCCCTCCGAGGTCGCGCCGAGGCGCTCGATCGCGGCCCGGGAGCGCAGGTTGCGGGCGTCCGCACGCATCGAGATCCGCTGCACCCGCCACTCCTCGAAGGCGTAGCGCAGCATCAGCAGCTTCGCCTCGGCGTTGACGCCGGTGCCCTGGGCACGCGGGGAGAGCCAGGTGTTGCCGATCTCGGCGGCGTCCGGGACGGCCGTGGCCGGGTCGCCGAACGGCACGCCGGGCACCGGCGGCCAGACGACCGGGCCCTGCCAGTAGTCGAGTTCGAGGAACCGGGTGGAGCCGACCACCCGGCCGTCCGCCAGGTTCACCGTCGCGAACGGCAGCGCCCGGCCCGCGGCCCGGTCGGCGAGGGCGCGCGCGATGTAGTCGCGGGCGGCTTCCAGGCCGTGCGGCACGGGGGTGAAGGCGTAGGTCGTACGGTCCTCGGCGCCGGCCTCGGCGATGGCCTCGGCGTGATGCGCGGCAAGGGGCTCCAGCCGCACGGTGCGGCCGGTGAGGATGACAGGTACGGGCACGGAACCTTCGGTCCTTCATCGGTCGGAGGGCGCGTCCCGCGCCGGGGTGCGGCTCGGGGTGCGTGGACGTTCGCCCCGGCCCCGGAATCCGTCCGCCCGTGCCCGCGCATGCCGGAGGTCCGGTCGAGCGGGGTGGGGGCGGCGGCCCGGAGGCGGGCAGCGCGGTGCCGGAACGGACACGGGTCTACGGACCGGTCCGGCGGGATGAGCGAGGGGACAGTGTGCGTCCGCGAGATGGCCGAAGAGGAAACGGGAGCGCGAAGGGGAGCAGGCGGCCAGATGAAGGCAAGATGCGTCGTGGTGGCTGGCCGAGCACCGGGCCGGGACGTGATCGACGGCGTTACGGGACGACGTGACGACGACGCGACGATGCGAGGCAGCGAGAGGACGATACCCGCCAGAAGGCGGTGCGTCACCTCGCGGCACACGAATGGGCGCGCGGGCCTCCCGGGCGCACGCCCGGGAGGGGCTTCGAGCGCCCGTGACCAGCGGGTTTGCCGTCGGGTGCGATCATGGTTCGGACGGCACTTCGGCGCGGCGCCGGGGCACCACGGCCGCTCGCCGGGCGTTCACCGGGGAAGCCGCCGCGCGACGGCCGCGCGCGGCGGGAATTCCGGCGGCGCCCGGCACGCTGCAGAGACACGAGAAGCCGGTACGAGTCGACGAGTAGAGAACGGGGTGTGGGTGCGCGGTGCGTGATCCCCAGGCGCTGTACGAGCTGGATCAGCAGGGCGTGGCCGCCGTGGCCGCGGCGAAGGCCGCGATGGCCGACACCGGCGCGGGTCTGGTGCTGCTCCACCACTTCGAGGGCTTCATGGACGCCGGCGAGGCCGGCGGCCAGGTGGTGGCCCACCTGCTGGAGGAGGGCGCGCCGCAGGTGGTGGCCCGCTTCGACCACGACCGCCTGGTGGACTACCGGGCCCGCCGCCCCGCGATGGTCTTCGACCGCGAGCACTGGGCCTCCTACGACCCGCCGGAGATCCTCCTCCAGCTGGTCCACGACGCGGCGGGCTCGCCGTTCCTGCTGCTCACCGGGCCCGAGCCGGACGTCGAGTGGGAGCGCTTCGGCGCCGCCGTGCGCCAGCTCGTCGAGCGCTTCGAGGTCCGGCTGACGCTGGACTTCCACGGCATCCCGATGGGCGTGCCGCACACCCGGCCGGTCGGCCTGACCCCGCACGGCACCCGGCTGGACCTCGCCGCCGGCTACCCGCAGTGGTTCGAGCAGGCCCAGGTGCCGGGCAGCGCCCAGGCCCTGCTGGAGTACCGACTCGCCGAGGCCGGTCACGACGTGCTGGGCTTCGCCGTGCACGTGCCGCACTACGTGGCGCGCTCGGCCTACCCGGCGGCCGCGGTGCTGATCCTGGAGGCCGTGCAGTCGGCCACCGGCCTGGTGCTGCCGGGCACCCGGCTGCGCGAGCGGGTGGGCGAGGTGTACGCCGACATCGAGGAGCAGTTGGCCCACGGGGACGGCGAGTTGCGCTCGGCGATCCGTGGCATGGAGGGCCAGTACGACGCCGTCGCGGGGGCGGAGGGTCGGGAGAGCCTGCTGGCCGAGCCGGTCGACCTGCCGTCCGCGGACGAGCTGGGCCGGCGCTTCGAGCAGTTCCTGGCCGAGCACGAGCGCGGCCCCGAGTAGCCCGGCCCGCACCACGAGAAGTCGGCCCGCGGCCCCGAGCGGTGTGGTGGTCTGCCGCGGCCCCGGGGGATTCTCCGCCGGGCGGGAGAGATCGGACGCCGTCGTTCGTTGGGCGGTGAGGTGCCCGGGGGACGGGCCGCCGTGGAGAGATACGTCGCCGGTTCCGGCCCCCGGGGGGATCCCATGCCTGTTTCCACACGCCCGACCGCCGTTCTGGCCGCAGGGCTGGCCGCGCTGCTGCTGGCCGCCTGCAGCGGCGGCGGCGGTTCCGCCGCGCCCCCGACGGCGGACGGCCCCCGTCCGCTGCGGGCCACCCCGACGCCCACCCCCACCCCGCCGCCCACCGGTCCCTACGTCGCCCTCGGGGACTCCTACACCTCGGGTCTGAAGATCGCCCCGCAGGTGGGCGAGCCGAAGGGCTGTGCCCGCTCGGCCGTGAACTACCCGTCCCTGCTGGCGAAGGCGCTCGGCCTGGCGGACGGCCAGTTCACGGACGTCAGCTGCAGCGGTGCCCGCACGGGGGACTTGACGGCCTCCCAGCAGACCGACGGCGGCGGGGCCAATCCGCCCCAGCTGGACGCGCTCTCCCCGGCCACCCGTCTGGTCACGGTGGGGATCGGCGGCAACGACGCCGGGTTCATGGAGGTCGTCGGCGAGTGCGCCAAGGAGAACCTGGCGGACGCGGTGAAGAGCCTGATCGGCTCCGAGCGGGCGTCGGCGCCGTGCCGGGACCACTACGCCTCGGCCGGTGGCGCCGCCGACCAGGTGCAGCGCAAGGTGGACGCGGCCGGCGAGCGGCTGGGCCAGGTGCTGCACGAGGTCAAACGCCGCTCGCCGCAGGCCCGGGTGTACGTGGTCGGCTACCCGACGCTGCTGCCGGCCGACCCGGCGAGCTGCCTGCCGGTGCTCGGCCGGACCGTCGCCGAGGCCGACCTGGGCTTCCTGGCCGAGAAGGAGCAGCAGCTGAACGCGATGCTCAAGCGCCGCGCGGAGGCGGCGGGCGCGGCCTTCGTGGACGCGGCCGCACCCTCGGCCGGCCACGACATGTGCGCCGGCGCGGCGGCCCGCTGGGTGGAACCGCCCTTCCCGGCCCCCGGGCTGGCGGCGATCCACCCCAATGCCAGGGGCCAGGAAGGCTTGGCCGCAGCGGTGTTGAAGGCCGTCCGGGGCTGAGCCGGGGCGGGTCGGCCCGACCCTCCCGGGCTCCGGTCCGTCTCCGTCCGGCCGGCCAAGGTTCACGCCCCGGCCCGCGCCCCTTCGCGCGCGGCACCCCCCGGCTGTCGGAGCCGCGGCGTACGGTGATTGGCATATGGACGACACCGCGCACCGCCTCACCGCCGCCCCGCTTCCGTACGACCACGCCGCCGAGGCCCGCTGGGTGCCCGAGCCGGACAAGCGCCCCGGCCGGACGGCGTTCCAGCGCGATCGCGCCCGTGTGCTCCACTCCGCCGCCCTGCGCCGGCTGGCCGGCACCACCCAGGTGGTCGCCCCGATGCGCAGTGACTTCCCCCGTACCCGGCTGACCCACTCGCTCGAATGCGCGCAGGTCGGGCGGGAATTGGGCGCCGCCCTCGGCTGTGACCCGGACCTCGTCGAGACCGCCTGTCTGGCCCACGACATCGGCCACCCGCCGTTCGGCCACACCGGCGAGGAGGCCCTCGACCAGGCCGCCGAGGCCTGCGGCGGATTCGAGGGCAACGCGCAGTCGCTGCGCATCCTCACCCGCCTGGAGCCCAAGCGCTTCGCCCCGCAGGACGAGCAGCCCGCCCGGCTGGCCCCCTGGCCCGGTCGCAGTGTCGGCCTCAACCTGACCCGTGCCGCGCTGGACGCCGCCACCAAGTACCCCTGGACGCACGGCGCGCACCCGGTCGATCCGGCCTCGTCCAAGTACGGCGTCTACGCCGACGACCTGCCGGTGTTCCGCTGGCTGCGGGCCGGCACCCCGCCCGGCCGCAAGTGCTTCGAGGCCACCGTCATGGACTGGTCCGACGATGTGGCCTACTCCACCCACGACGTGGAGGACGGCCTCCAGGCCGGCCACATCGAGCCGGCGGTGCTGCGCGCCCCGAGCGAGCGCACCGAGCTGTTCAAGGTGGCCGGGCGCTACGCCCCGGACGCCGAGCCCGAGGAGCTGGCCGCCGCGCTGGACCGGCTGCTCGGCCAGGAGTGGTGGCCCAGCTCCTACGACGGCTCGGCCCGCGCCCGGGCCGGTCTGAAGGACCTCACCAGCCAGCTGATCGGCCGGTTCTGCCTGGCCGCCGAGCAGGCCACCCGGGCCAGCTACGGCCCCGGCCGGCTCAGCCGGTACGCGGCCGAGCTGGTGGTGCCGCGGGACGTCCGGCTGGAGTGCGCGGTGCTCAAGGCCGTCGCCGTGCGCTTCGTGATGCAGCGCGACGAGCAGGCCCAGCTCCGGGCCCGCCAGCGGATCGTGATCGCCGAGCTGGCCTACGTCCTCGCGCAGCGCGCCCCGGAGGGCCTGGACCCGGTCTTCGCCACCCTCTACCGCGAGGCGGAGGACGACCGCGGCGCGCTGCGCGCGGTGATCGACCAGATCGCCACCCTCACCGACGCCTCCGCCCTGGCGCTGCACGCCAAGCTGGTCGGAGCGGCCTGGTCGTGAGGAGGCCGCCCCGGCGCGGTCGGTAACCGGCGCCACCCCAGTAGACTTCCGGGGTGGCCGGGCGGATCAGGGACGAAGACGTACAGGCGGTGCGCAGCGCACTGCCGATCGACGTGGTCGTCGGCGACTACGTACAGCTCACCAACGGTGGCGGGGGCGAGTACAAGGGCGTCTGCCCCTTCCACGACGAGAAGTCCGCCTCCTTCTACGTGAACCCGGCCAAGGGCGTCTTCCACTGCTTCGGCTGCCAGGAGAACGGCGACACCATCGCCTTCCTGATGAAGATCGAGCACTTCACCTTCGCCGAGGCCGTCGAGCGGATGGCCGCCCAGGCCAACATCACGCTCCGCTACGAGGAGGGCGGCTACAGCCCCCGCCACCAGCAGGGCGAGCGCACCCGCCTGGTCGAAGCGCACAAGGTGGCCGCCGCCTGGTTCCGGGAGCAGCTCGGCTCGCCCGAGGCGGAGATCGGGCGGCGCTTCCTCGCCGAGCGCGGCTTCGACGAGGAGGCGGCGGCGACCTTCGGCGTCGGCTACGCCCCGGTCGGCTGGGAGAACCTGGTCCGCTACCTGCGCGGCAAGGGCTTCAGCGACAAGGAGATCCTGCTCGGCGGCCTGGCCTCGCAGGGCCAGCGCGGCGGGCTGATCGACCGCTTCCGCGGGCGGCTGGTCTGGCCGATCCGCGACATCGCGGGGGAGACGGTCGGCTTCGGCGCCCGCCGCCTGCGTGAGGACGACAACGGGCCGAAGTACCTGAACACCCCCGAGACGCCGATCTACAAGAAGTCCCACGTGCTGTACGGCATCGACCTGGCGAAGAAGGAGATCGCCAAGTCGGGCCGGGCCGTGGTGGTCGAGGGCTACACCGACGTCATGGCCTGCCACCTGGCCGGCGTCACGACGGCGGTGGCCACCTGCGGCACCGCGTTCGCCGAGGACCACATCAAGATCATCCGACGGCTGTTGATGGACACCTCCCAGTACCGCGGCGAGACGGTCTTCACCTTCGACGGCGACGCGGCCGGCCAGAAGGCCGCCCTGCGGGCCTTCGAGGACGACCAGAAGTTCGCCGCCAAGACCTCCATCGCGGTCAGCCCCGGCGGGATGGACCCGTGCGAACTCCGGCTGGCCAAGGGCGACGAGGCGGTCCGCGAGCTGATCGACAACCCCGTCCCGCTGTTCGAGTTCGCGCTGCGCTCGGCCGTCGCCCGGCACCGGGTGGAGAACCCGGAGGGCCGCTCGGCGGCGCTGGAGGAGGCCGCACCGATCGTCGCCAAGATCAAGGACCGCTCGATCCAGCACGAGTACGCCGTCCGGCTGGCCGGCATGCTCGGCATCCTGGACGAGCAGTTCGTGGTCCGCCGGATCTCCCAGCTGGCCCGCTGGGACCGCGAGCGCCAGCAGAACCCGCGCGCCAACGGTCAGCAGCGCCGCCCCGAGCAGGCCCAGCCCGTCCGCCCCGCCCAGCCGGCCTTCCGGCTCAACCCGCGGGACCCGGCCCAGTTCGTCGAGCGCGAGCTGCTCAAGCTGGCCCTGCAGCACCCGGACCTGGTCAGCCCGGCCTTCGACCACTACGGCGAGGACGAGTTCCCCACCCCGCCGTACACCGCCGTGCGCCGCGCCATCGGCCAGGCCGGCGGCGCCGCGTACGGGGCCACCGTGGCCGACTTCACCAGCACTGTCCGCGACGTGGCCCCGGACGACCAGGTCCGCTCGCTGGTGACCGAGCTGATCGTCGAGCCGGTGCGCTCGCGCCGCAAGGTGGACGCGATCTACGCCGGGGAGTTCCTGGTCAAGCTGCGGCTGCTGGCGGTCGACCGGCGGGTCGACGAGGTCCGCGGCCACCTCCAGCGGCTCGGCACCCGGGCCTCCGCGGAGGAACTGCACGCGGTGCAGACCGAGCTGTGGCAGCTCCAGCAGTACGGGCAGGGCCTGCGCAGCCGGGGCTCCGCCGCCCTCTGACGGTGGGTCCGGGCCCTGCGGGGTCCGGGTCGCCCGGGACCGATCCGCGCGGGCCGGCCTCCTCGGACCCCTGCCCTTTCCCCGGGTCGGCCGCCGCACGCCCGGCCGGAGAAAGTCCGCGCACGAGTCTCGGCCACGGAACGTGGCGTGCCGCACACTGGAGGGCGTCCCACCTCCGTCCAGCGCGGGTCCGCCAGAGTCGCGCCCGCCCCGAGGGATGCCCGTGGACCAAGGCCTCGCCGCGACCGCCCGCCCGACCACCGATCCGCTCGCCCCCCACGACGACGACCACGGCCGGGCCGGGACACCGCCCGGCGACGGCGCCCGGGTGCCCGTGCAGGGCCTCCCGGAGGGCCACCCCGGTGCGGGCGGTCCCGACGCCGTCCCGGACACCAGGGCCGACCGGGAGGCGGAACCCGGGACCGGGGCCGAACCGGACCCCGACGCCGACCGCGACCCCGGGCCCGCGGGCGTCACCGGCCCGGCGGCGGACCTGTTCCGCCAGTACCTCCGCGAGATCGGCCGGATCCGGCTGCTGAACGCCGCCGAGGAGGTGGAGCTGGCCCGCCGGATCGAGGCCGGTCTGTTCGCCGAGGAGCGGCTGGACCGCGAGCCCCCGCCGCCCGACCCGCTGGCCGGGGAGCTGGACGCCCTGGTGGTGATCGGGCGGGTCGCCAAACGGCGGCTGATCGAGGCCAATCTGCGCCTGGTGGTCTCGGTCGCCAAGCGCTACGTCGGCCGCGGCCTCACCATGCTGGACCTCGTCCAGGAGGGCAATCTCGGCCTGATCCGGGCGGTGGAGAAGTTCGACTACGCCCGTGGCTACAAGTTCTCGACCTACGCGACCTGGTGGATCCGCCAGGCGATGAGCCGGGCCCTGGCCGACCAGGCGCGGACGATCCGGGTGCCGGTGCACGTGGTCGAGCTGATCAACCGGGTGATCCGGGTACAGCGCGCGCTGCTCCAGGAGAGCGGGACCGAACCGGGCCCGGCCGAGATCGCCGTCGCGCTGGAACTGACCGAGGCCCGGGTGCGCGAGCTGCTCCGGCTGGCCCAGGAGCCGATCTCGCTGCACACCCCGGTCGGCGAGGAGGACGACGTGGCGCTCGGCGACCTGATCGAGGACGCGGACGCGGCCTCACCGGCCGAGTCCGCCACCTTCCTGCTGCTGCGCCAGCACCTGGAGGCGGTCCTGGCGACGCTCGGCGACCGCGAGCGTCAGGTGGTCCAGCTCCGCTACGGCCTGGACGACGGCCGCCCGCGCACCCTGGAGGAGATCGGCGCGCTGTTCGGCGTGACCAGGGAGCGGATCCGCCAGATCGAGTCCAAGACCCTGGTCAAGCTCCGGGACCACGCCTTCGCCGCGCAGCTCCGCGGCTACCTCGACTAGGAGGCGGCGGGCGTGGGCGTGGCGGGCGTCGGCGTGGCGGGCGTGGGTGCGGCGGCGGGCGTGGCAGGGGTGGCCGGCGGCGAGGCCGGACCGATCGGGATCGGGGTCGAGGCGACGACGTGGGCCAGGCCGGAGACGCCCGCCGTGCAGTCGTTCCCGTCCGGCTGGTGGCCGCAGACCTGGAAGACGGCGCTCGGGTCCGCCGCGTTCACCATCGCCGAGTAGTTGTCGTACCCCCAGTGGATCAGCGCCGTCTCCGTCTCGCCGTTGCTGCTGGTGATGGTCGCGTAGTCGTTCGGCGCGCCCTCGGTGATGGCCGCCCAGGCCGCCTGGCAGCGCTGGCTGTAGCGGAGGTAGATCACCACCTTGCCGATGTTGCCGGTCAGCAGGGTCCGGGCGTCGGCGCCGCAGCCGGTCGCCTTGGGGTCCTTGTGGGAGCAGCCCATCGCCTGGCAGGAGGGCGTGGCCGGGGCGGTCCGGGAGGTCGAGGTGGCCGTGCCGGACACGGCGGGCTGCTCCAGGGCGGTCGGCTCGGTCCCGTCGTCGCGGCTGTAGCGGACCCCGGCCAGCACCACCAGCACGGCTGCCGCGGCCACGCAGCAGACCAGCGCCACCGGCCGCCGCCACCAGCGGACCGCCGCCGTACGGTCCGGACCGTCCCCGGCCGGCGCCGCGTGGTCGTCGGCCTCCGCGCCCGCCCCCTCCGGGGCCGCCGGCTCGACGTCCGCCGCGTCCGGCTCGACGTCCGCCGCCGCGTCCGAGCCCGAGCCCGAGGCCGGGCCCGCCGTGTCCGTGTCCGTGTCCGCCGCGTCCGGTCCTGCCGCGTCCTGGACGGCGCCCGCCGAGTCCTCGGCACCCGCCACGGTCCGCTCCCAGAGCGCCCGCAGTGCGGGGCCGTCGCATTCGACCGCCTTGGTGAGGGCGTCGAGCGCCTGCTCGGTGATGATCCGCTTGCCGTTCAGCCAGCGTTCCCAGGAGGCCCGGCTGTAGTGGGTCCGGGAGGCGAGGTCGGACAACGAGAGGCCGGTCGCGTCCTTGACGGCACGGAGCTCCTCCGTCAGGAGCTTGGCGGGCACGGAGAGGTCGTCCGGCAGTTGCTTCCAGGCGGAGCCCATACGGTCAATCCCAACATCGGAGCGGCGGTGGGGAGCGGGAGGGGCCCGAGCGGGTTCCGGCCCGGGCCGTGGGCGGCGCTTCCGCGTCTCCAACCTCATCGGCCTGTCGTCCCAAACACCAGGTCCTGGCGCTGAGACGGACGGAAGTGTCTCACAACCCCGGGTGACGCTCGAACATACGCCTGTCCGTCGTGCAGAGTTCTCACACCGGTGCGTTTCGCGGTCCGGACGCTTCGTCCGGACACCGTCCTGACGGCCGGTCCTGACGTCCCGGCCCCCACCGGTCGGGACAGCCTCGCGGGGGGAGGCTGCCCCGGCCGCAGGGACGCGCGGCGAGGGGAGGGCGCTTCGATGCGCCCTCCCCTCGCTGTTTTCACGGGCCGGTCCCGTCTCCCGCCGTCGCCCGTCTCCCGCCGAACCGGTGTCAGTGGTGGAAGGCCGTCCTGGCCGGCACCCCGTACTCCTTGAGCGGCCGGGGCTGGCTCCGCAGCTCCGGGAGCAGCCGGGTGAGGTCGGACAGCAGCAGGTCGGCCAGGTCCCGGGAGAAGCCGTTGCGGCAGACCACCCGCAGCACCGAGAGGTCCTCCCGCTCGGCGGGGAAGGTGTACGCCGGCACCTGCCAGCCGCGCTCGCGCAGTCTCCGCGAGACGTCGAACACGTCGAAGGTCACGTCGTCGGTGGTGGTGAAGGCGAAGACCGGCAGCTCGTCGCCCCGGGTCAGCAGCCGGAAGCAGCCGAGCGCCTCGATCTGCCCGGCCAGATAGACCGCGACCTCACGGCAGGCCCCCTGGACGGCCCGGAAGCCGCTGCGGCCCAGCCGCAGGAAGGTGTAGTACTGCGCGATCACCTCCGCGCCGGGGCGGGAGAAGTTCAGGGCGAAGGTCGGCATCTCCCCGCCGAGGTAGTTGACCCGGAACACCAGTTCCTCGGGCAGCGCCGCACGCTCCCGCCAGAGCGCCCAGCCGACGCCCGGGTAGACCAGGCCGAACTTGTGGCCGGAGGTGTTGATCGAGGCGACCCGTGGCAGACGGAAGTCCCAGATCAGCTCGGGGTCGAGGAAGGGCGCCACCATGGCGCCGGAGGCCCCGTCCACATGGACCGGGACGTCCAGGCCGGTGCGCTGCTGCAACGCGTCCAGGGCGGCGCAGACCTCCGCCACCGGTTCGTAGGAGCCGTCGAAGGTCGAGCCGAGCACGGCCACCACGCCGATGGTGTCCTCGTCGCAGAGTGCCACCGCCTCCTCGGCGCCGAGGTGGTAGCGCTCGCCCGCCATCGGCACGGTGCGCGCCTCGACCTCCCAGAAGGTGCAGAACTTGTCCCAGCAGACCTGCACGTTGACGCCCATCACCAGGTTGGGGCGGGCGCCGGCCGCGTACCGGTCGGCGTTGCGCTGCATCCAACGGCGCTTGAGGGCGAGCCCGGCCAGCATGCAGGCCTCGCTGGAGCCGGTGGTGGAGCAGCCGACGGTGTCGTCCGGGGCGGGGGCGTGCCAGAGGTCGGCGAGGATCGCCACGCAGCGCCGCTCCAGTTCGGCGGTCTGCGGGTACTCGTCCTTGTCGATCATGTTCTTGTCGAGGCACTCGGTCATCAGCCGGGTGGCCTGGATCTCCATCGACGTGGTGACGAAGGTCGCCAGGTTGAGCTTGGCGTTCCCGTCCAGCATCAGCTCGTCGTGGATCAGCTGGTAGGCCGTGTCCGCCGCCACCGGGTTGTCGGCGAGCCGGTGCACCGGTGGGGCCAGCTCCATCGCACTCAGCGGGTCGGCGGCGCCGACGAACGGATTGATGGCCAGCCGGCGGTCGTCGCCGGTCCCCTTGTGCAGCGCCATGAGGTCCTGTCGCCCTTCGTTCCGGTGACCGCGTCGCCTCTCACGCTGCCACCGGCCACCGGAGGGCGCATCTTCGCCGCGGCCACTCCGGCGTCTCCTGACGGCCTCACATGACGGCGCCCCGGCCGCCGCGCCCGATCAGGCTGATCAGGCGGCCGTCTCCGGGTGGATCTGCCCGCGGGCGGCCCGGTACTGCTGACGCACCGCCGAGCCGACCGGCAGGTCGTGCTCGGCGTCCGGCGTGACGGTGACGGCCTCCGGCAGCTCCCAGCGCGGCGGTTCGGGGGTGCCGGCCAGGGCCCAGGCAGCCTGCCGGGCCGCGCCGCGCGCGGCATGGGCGCCCGGCGGCGGGACCACGACCGGGATGCCGAACAGCAGCGGGGCGATCTGCCGTACGGCCGGCAGCCGCCCGGCGGGGCCCAGCAGGAAGACGCGCCTCACCTCGACGCCCTGGGCGCGCAGCACGTCGAGCGCGTCCGCGAGGTTGCAGAGCATGCCCTCGACGGCGGCCCGGGCCAGGTGCTCGGGGGCCATCGACTCGGCCCGGAGCCCGGTCAGGGTGCCGGCCGCGTGGGGCAGCGCGGGTGTCCGTTCGCCGTCCAGGTAGGGCAGCAGCACCAGGCCGTGGGCGCCGGGGGAGGAGCGCAGCGCGAGGTCGCTCAGGCCGTCCAGGTCGCATCCGAGCAGCGCCGCGGTGGAGCGGAGCACCTGGGCGGCGTTCAGGGTGGCCACCATCGGCAGGTGGCGGCCGGTGGCGTCGGCGAAGGAGGAGACCAGCCCGGTGGCGTCCACCACGGCCTGCTCGTGCACGGCGAAGATCGTTCCGGAGCTGCCCAGTGAGACCGCGGCGTCGCCGGGCCGCAGGCCCAGCCCGAGCGCGGCGGCCATGTTGTCGCCGGTGCCGGCCGAGATCAGCAGGCCCTCGGGGGTGTGCCCGGCGGGTTCGGCGGGGCCGAGGACGTCGGGCAGTCGCAGTTCGTGGCCGAGCGCGAGCTCCACCAGATCCTGCCGGTACTCGCCGGTGATCGGCGACCAGTAGCCGGTACCGGAGGCGTCGCCCCGGTCGGTGGTGCGCCGCTTGGGGTGGCCGAGCAGCTGCCAGACCAGCCAGTCGTGCGGCAGCAGCACCTCGGCCACCCGGCGGGCGTTGGCCGGTTCGAACTCGGCCAGCCAGCGCAGCTTGGCGATGGTGTGCATGGGGCCGGGGACGGCGCCGATCGCGGCCGTCCAGGCCGCCGGCCCGCCGAGCGCGTCCAGCAGCGCGGCGGCGGCGCCGCTGGAGCGCGGGTCGTTCCAGAGGATCGCGGGCCGCACCAGCACGCCGCCGGCGTCCAGGCCGATCATGCCGTGCTGCTGTGCGCTGACCCCGATCGCCCGGACGCCCTCCAGCAGACCACCGGCGGCGGCGTCGCCCAGCGAGTGCAGCCAGACCTGCGGGTCGGCCTCGCCGGCCCGCTGGTCCGGCGTTTCCGGCACGGGGTGCGGCGCCTTGCCGGACCGCAGCACCGCGCCGGTCTCGCTGTCGCACGCGACGATCCGGGTGCGACCGGTCGAGCTGTCTATCCCCGCGACGATGGCCATGTCGAGATCATGCCTCAGCACGCGTCCGGACGCGGCAAGGCCCGGTAAGTGTTTCTCGTTCGGCACTGCCCCGGAGCCACCTCGGCCAACCCTCCGTCACCGCCCGGTCACGGGCGGAAGGTGCCCCAGCTGTCGTCTTCGACCCGGGTGCGGTTGAAGTACGAGACCCGGTCGGTGACGGAGTTCGGCAGTTTGTCGCCGACCTTGTCGGCGACGGCACCGGCCGCCTTCCCGGCCACCGCGCCGGCCTGCTGCTTGGCCTTGCCGGCGGCGCCCTGCACCTTGGGGTTCTGGGCGACCTGCCGGGTGACCTTGGCGATCTGTTCGTACCGCTGGCGACCGGCTCGCGAGCCCAGGACGTAGCCCGCCGCGAGTCCGACGATCAACGACAACTTCCACATGATCGGATTCCACCCTCTCCTGGCGGCCATTGCCGCAATGCCCTACCCGTCCATCGGGGCGGCGAACCGTCCCGCCTCCCAGCATCCCCGGGTGCCGTACCGGGCGCGCGCGGGGCACGCCGGGAGGGTGCGCCGGGGGCGGCCGGGGAAAGCGATTGGCGGACCACCCCCCCGAGTGCGCTAATGTATGTCCCGCAGCGAGCGCCGAGGAGCCCGGGGAACCGGGGGCCGAAGCGGAAGCTCGATCCCCCATAGCTCAATTGGCAGAGCAGCCGACTGTTAATCGGCAGGTTATTGGTTCGAGTCCAATTGGGGGAGCTCAGGTGGTGGGCCTTCGGGTCGGCCGTCCTGGCCGTGGTGCGACCGTGGTCCACCGCGATCCCGCATAGCTCAATTGGCAGAGCAGCCGGCTGTTAACCGGCAGGTTTTTGGTTCGAGTCCAAATGCGGGAGCTGCACCGGGTCCGCCCGGTGACTGCTCAGAGCGAAGGCCCCCCGGTCGACCGGGGGGCCTTCGTGTTGCTCCCGCCGGTCCGCTCCCCGGATCAGGCGGTGGCCTGCCGGTACAGCTCGGCGACCCGGTCGTCGAAGGTGATGCTGTACGAGGTGCCGGGCGTCTCGCCGCCCTCCTGGTAGCCGCCGATCACACCGACCACGGTGCCGGCCGCGGTGACCCAGGGGCTTCCGCTGGTGCCGTCGGTGTAGCCGTCGCAGTCGAAGCGCTCCTGGGTCGGGCTCTGTGAGCGGGTATGCGCCGAACAGGTGATCGGTTCATCGCGTTCATTGGGATAGCCGGTCACCGAGACGGCGAGGCCGAAGCCCTGGCCGGTGCCGAGCGGATTGCCGCCGACCGCGTCCTCGACCTCCCGGCCGCCGGCCGGCCGCAGCGTGACGAACGCCACGTCGTACTCGGGGTCGTCGCCGGATGCCCAGCGCGGATCCACGGTGATCGACCGGACCGGCCAACTCCCGTACGGTGAGTAGCCGTTGCGGTAGCCGGGGGTGAAGACCAGGCCGTCCAGCAGTCCGATCCGGCGGCTCTGCACGCAGTGCGCGGCGGTCACCAGCAGATTGCGCCCCGGGCTGTGCACCACGCTCGCCGTGCAGGCCCGCGGGCCCTGGGGGGTGCGGACCGAGAGGGTGCCGATCCGATCGCCCACCGGGCTCTGCGGCGCGACCTCGGCGGTCGGCGCCTGCTCGCTCCCACCGCAGGCGGTGCCGGTGGCGAGCAGCAGGGCGGCCAGCGCGGCCGCCTGGGCCGCACGCGCGGGCCGTACCGGGCGGGAGGGCATCGGGGCTCCGTCTCGTCCTCGGGGCGGGCGCTGCGGGTCGTGCGGTCCGCCGTTCGAGAGGAAGATCTACCAGGCCGGGCCCGGCGACGCCAGCCCGGCCCGGTCAGCCCGTGGCCCGGTCGTAGAGGGCCTGCACGCGGTCGCCGAAATAGCTGCTGTACGAGGTGTCGGGGGAGTCGCCGCCCTCCTGGTAGCCGCCGATCACGCCGACCACGGTGCCGGTCCGGGTGTCCGGGTCGAAGTCGGTCACCCAGGGGCTGCCGCTGGTGCCGCCGGTCCAGTCGGGGCAGTCGATCCGCAGTTGGGTGGGACTCTGCTCGGAGGTGGTGTTGCCACAGGTGATCGGGACGTCGGCGGCGCCGGGGTAGCCGGTGACCTTCACCGGCAGCCGGTAGCCGCGGTCGACACCCAGCCGGTTGGCGCCGAGCACCTGCTGCACCTGTCGGCCGCCCTGCGGCTGGACCACCGCGAAGGCGACGTCCACGTCCGGATCGGCGTCGTCCTTCCAGGCCTGGTCGACGCTGACGGCCAGCAGCGGCCAGACTCCGCTCGGGGTCTCGCCGTCCCGGTAGCCGGGGACGAAGACCAGGTCGCTGCGTTGACCGAGTCCCGGGTCCCAGACGCAGTGCGCCGCGGTGACTATCAGATTGAGCCCGGCGCTGTCCACCACGCTGGCGGTGCAGAAGTGGTCGCCGTCCGCGTTGCGCGTGAAGACGGCGCCGACCAGGCCGTTCTGCACGGTGGCCTTGGCGGTGCGGGTGACGCCGGGGCGCTTGGCGAGCGCGCCGCGCAGCCGCTGCGCGGTCCAGCCGTGGGTGTCGGCGGGCGCCGAGGCCGACTGGGAGCTCACCGTCGGGGTGGCGCCACCGGGGCCCGCCGCGGTGGTGCAGCCCCCCGCCGCCAGCACCGCCAGCACCGCCAGCACGGCGCCGGCCACCGCCGCCTCACGTACCGTCATCCGCCCAGGCTCCCGGGGCCGCCGCGGGCCCGCCAGCGGAGCTGCTCCGGCCGGGGAGGCGTGTATCCGTGCGCACCCATGTGCGCCCCCGGCGCGCACCACGGGTGATCGACCGGCTATGCTGCCCGGGACGGCCTTCCGGGGCCGTCTGCTGCTGCCGCGACCGGGTCACCGGCACGCGCGGCGAACCGGGGCGGTAGCTCAGCCGGTTAGAGCAGGGGACTCATAATCCCTTGGTCGTGGGTTCGAGTCCCACCCGCCCCACCGTCAGACCGGACGTACCGTCAGACAAAAAGGTCCTCTGACCTGGCGGAACGCCCGGTCGCTTGTGTCTCAGGGGTAGGTTAGCGCCCTCGGCGGCGCGTTCGAGGCAGCGCCACGGGGCCCGTCCGTGGAATTTCCGTGGAAGTCGCGCAGGACTCGGCTTCCTGAGCGGCCCCCGTAGCAGAGGTGCCCACGGCTGAGCGGGGGCGTTCGGTGGCGCCTGCTGCCCCCTCAGCCGAGGATCCGGAGGTACGCATATTCGGAGCCGTCATGAGGTTCACTCCTTCGGGAATCGCTCCTGGCTGACTGCTGCGAGGCACATCCGGGGCGGGTAAGGACTCCGCGCCCGGCTCGGGCGACGCGAGACGCGCTGGGCCACGCCGACGGGGCGACGAGCTGGAAGCTTCCCGATCTCGAAGTCACGGCGCTGTGACGCTGTTGTGTGCCGGCTGGGGCCGTGAGGTCCTGCGGCGTGTCCTTGGGCTGTCGGCTACTGCAGCTGGAACAGAAGCTCGCGGCCGCTCACGGAGAGATCCTCCGATTGTGGCGGTGGCCGCCGCGTCCGCCTGGTCCTGGAGCCTGCGGCGTTCCGTGCCGCTCCTTCGGAGTTTCTGTGGGAGGCCGGCGGGCTCGTGTTCGCGCTGTCGTCCGAAGGGGGATGCGAGGCCAGCCTTCGAGCGTCGCCCTCGCCCAGACGACCGGCCCTGCTGTGATCTGGCGGCGGGTCAGCGTGCACCGGTGCCATGAGGCACATCGACGTATATGGAGGACCGTCCACCTCCGGAAGGCGCTGCCCGGGGCCCGGGCGGCCAGCAGGTGACGTCACTCCATCCCACCCACCGTCCGACCATCGACATATAGCGATGATCGCTCTAAGCTCCATGCATGACCGACCGTCAATTACAGGAGCCGACCAGGCTCGTGCTCACCGCACTGGCCGACACCCCCCGGCACGGCTACGCCATCATCCAAGAGGTGCTCGCCATCTCGGACGGCCATAGCCGCCTGAGCACCGGCACGCTCTACACCGCGCTCGACCGGCTGCTCCAGCAGGGCCTGGTGCGGATCGAGAGCGAAGAGGTGGTCAGCGGACGACTGCGCCGCACGTTCGCCCTCACCGACCAGGGACAGGACGCGCTGGCGCAGGAGGCCAAACGCCTGCGGGCCGCCGCCACCGAGGCCGAACGCCGGCTGGGCGCCTTCCGTCCGCGATCCCAGGGGGCGACCTCATGAACGACGTCACGACCGGCCACGACGCCCCCCGGGCGGCCCGCCTGCTGATCGGCCTCTACCCCGCCCGGTACCGCTCCTCACACGGCGACGACATCCACGCCACCTTCGCCGAGGCCACCGAGGGTCGGACACGCAGTGCGGTGCTCCGGGAGTACCGCGACCTCGCCACCCACGCCCTGCGGCTGCGGTTGCGGATCGGCCCCACGGACCCGGCCGGCCGCGTGCTGGCCGGAGCGGCACCGGTCGCACTCGCGCTCGCGGCCGGCTGCGCCCTGTACCTCCTGCTGCCCGGGCTGCGCGAGCTGGTCCACCGGATCCGGTACCCCTACCCCAACCTCGGCCTCGGCCACGCGGTGCTGGCCGCGGTCCTCCAGCTGGCCCGCACCGCGCCGTGGCTGCTCGCCCTCGGGATCGCCGTGACCGGCCGTTGGCGGGCCGCCCGGATCGCGGGCGTGGCAGCCGCCCTCCTCAGTGCCGGCGTGCAGGCCCTAAGCGGGCTGTACCCGTACTCGGCGGGTCAGCTGGCGGGCATGGCACTGGTCGGCGCACTGGTGCTGCTCGCACCGGCTGGACTCGTGGACGTCACCCGGCGGGGCCGTTGGGAGATGGCCGGACTCGCGCTCGCCGTCGCGCTCCCCGTGATCGCGGCCGACCGGTACACGGCGCAGTACCTGCCGCTGCCCATGCTGGGCCTGCTGCCGATCTGGCTCGGCACCGTGACGGCACCGGCCCTGCTGGGCCGACTGGCCGGCCGGCGGAGGGACCCGCTCCGGGCCGTGGGCGTCGGGCTCGGGACACTGCCCTGGCTGATGCCCATGACGGCCGTGGCCGCCTTCGACCCGCCGGCACGTCTGCGCCCGCTGCTCGAATACGCCGGAGCCTGTGTGGCCCCACTCGGGGTGGCCCTGGCGGTGGCCGGAGCGGTCCAGTTCGCCCGGTGGGTCCGGGCGACCGACCGGTCCGACCTGGCCTGACCTCGGCCCGGTGCGCGCGCTCCCTCGGGCCGGCGCACTCCGGGGCCCGCGCGGCCCGGCGGCGGGTTCACCGCCCCCGGCTCAGGTCCGCGAGGCGCCGGGCTGCTGAGCCGCTGACCGGAGTCGGGCGATCTCGGAAGGGCGGGGGCCGGGCGGCGAGGTCGGCCCAGGGGTGGGCGCTACACCGAGGCGTCCGTGCCTTGGGCCTTCCGCTGCCGGGCCCACCGCAGGCTCCTGCTGGGCGAAGCAGGGCAAGCCAAACCGGCTGCCGCGACCTACCGCCGCACCCACGGCGTCACCTACTTCCACGGCTGCTA
Organism: Kitasatospora sp. NPDC050463; assembly: GCF_040655255.1. Taxonomy (NCBI): domain Bacteria; kingdom Bacillati; phylum Actinomycetota; class Actinomycetes; order Kitasatosporales; family Streptomycetaceae; genus Kitasatospora; species Kitasatospora sp. NPDC050463. Next base: position 116,521 of record NZ_JBFAJO010000009.1, on the reverse strand, counting down.
CTCCGTGGGCAACAACCGCCTGTGGGCGTCAACCGCCGCCGCAAGGGCACCGCCAACACCCTGGCCGCGCTCAAGGACTGAGCGACAGAAGGATGACTCAGGAGGCGGACGGCTCGATCTCCCCCGCGAAGACGATGAACTGGTCGATGAGGTTCCGTCGCAGATGGACGACGTCCGTTCCCGCCAGGCGGGGGCCTCCATCAGGTGTGGTGAAGACCCACCGGTACCGGGCCCATTCGTCAGGCATGTCCACCGCTGAGCAGCGCACCATCGTGCCGGGCCCCGCAGGGTGACGCCGGATGTCCAGCACGAACCGCTCGACCGCCGCGATTCCTTCGCTGCGACCCAACGGTCCCCAGAAGACCACGTCTGAGGTCAGGGCCTGGGAGAGCAGGGCAGTCACATAGCTGTCGTCCGAGGCGTTGAACGCGGAGATGAACGTGTCGATCGCGGAGCGTGCGGTCTCTTCCTGCATGCCCCCAGTAATACCAGCCGTTTCGCGGGCGCTCGTCCCACGAGCCGCCTTCCGATCACGGTGAACCATCCCGGTCACAGCACCAGGTGCCTGGTCGGCCGGGGTGCGCGCCGGCTCGTGGCGCCCCCGGTCCTCGGCGCAGGCTGCGCCGCTCAGCCGAGGTCGACCGGCTGGACGGTCAGGCCGCCGCGGCCGTCGTTCGTGAGGACGGAGACCGCCAGGCCCGGAGGCGTGCCGCCGACCGTCAGCGCCTTGAGGTCCGCGAGCAGCTGGGAGGGCTCGTCGACGTAGAACCTCAGCGGGTCCGGGGAGCTGGCCGCGAAGTCCAGCACGTCCTGGGCACTGCGGAGGTGCAGCGCCCACTCCCAGACCCGCCACGAGCGGCCCTGGTCCCGGTTCAGCACCCCGAGCCAGAGGTTGTCCTCGGCCGAGCCCCAGTCCTCGACGGTCTCGCCCCAGGCGCGGCTCCCCGCGAGGGAGACGGCCACCCGCCCGTCCCGGGGCTGGCTCGCCGCGATCACCGCGACCCGTTCGGCCACGCCGGGGCGGGCTGCCTCGCCGCGCAGCAGGTCCCGGCCGGCGCTGCCCGCCCAGCCCGTCGGGCCGCCGTCCGGCTGGGCGTTGCTGACCACGGTGAAGGCCAGGCAGCCCGTCACGGCCAGCACGGCGGCGCCCGAGCGCAGCCTCGCCGCACCCGGTCGGCGCGCTGCGCTCGCCGCCGCCCCCGGGTGCTGTCCGGCGAGCGTCCGGCGCCCGAGCATCGGCAGCAGGCCGGCGGCGAAGCAGATCAGCCCGACCACCAGGAGTTGGTGGAGCATCTTCTCGTAGAAGTAGGACGTCACGCCGACCGTGACCAGCTGGTACTCCATCACGCCGAAGCAGAGCAGCGAGACCGCGGCGAGGGAGCCGAGGGCCACCCGGCGTGGCCGGTTGGCGCGCGCGCTCCGCGTCAGCAGGGCGGCGAAGGCGGCGACCACGAGCGGCAGCAGGAGGTGCCGGCTGACCGGGCCGATGCCGCCGGGCAGCGTCAGGACGTCCGCGGTCCCGGCCGACTGCTGATTGACGTACGGCGGGAACAGCGCGAGCGCACCGCTGAGCAGGGCGATCGGCAGGACGGTCGCCCAGTGCCGGAGCCAGCTGCGCCGGTTCACCACGGCCCAGGCGAGCACCGTGGCGGCGGCGGCCGGAAGCAGCAGGTAGTGGCCGAAGGAGATGCCGACCGTCAGCGCGGCCAGTACGGCGACCTGTTCGCGGGTGCGGTCGAGCGGGCGGATCGCCAGGCCGACCAGGATCGCGAGGAGGCCGAGGGCGAAGACCTCGCTCAGGAAGCCCCGGCTGTGCAGGCGGGGCAGCTCGGCGACGATCAGGTAGGCGGTGGCCGGAACGGCGAGGGCCAGGGCGCGCCAGCCGCGCAGCGCGGGCCCGGCGGCGCGGCGCACCGCCCACAGGACGGCTGCCGTCAGCGCGGCGGTGACCAGGGTGAAGAGCGTGACGAAGAGGGACGCCTGGGCGAGCGGTGTGCCCCGCTCGGTGCCACCGTGCAGGAAGCTGGTCACCACGGCGAGCGTCAGGTGGCTGCCCTGCGGGTAGGTGCCGAGGCCCAGCATCACGGTCTCGGCCGCCTCGCCCTGGTGCAGGGAGGTGAGGCCGCCCAGGCGCAGGATGGTGTCGTAGAGGGCGGCGTGGCGGCCGAGGTCCTCGGCCTCCAGCACGGTGCCGAGGCGGCCGACGGCGTCCCGCCGCAGCAGCGGGTAGAGCAGGAACGCGGCGGCCGCTGCGGCGCAGAGGAGCACCGGGCGGTCGTGGGTCGGGACGGCGCGGCGGAGCCGGGCGCGCAGCGGAAGCGGGACGGTGGTCGGCGCCGGGCGGCGGATCAGCCGGATCGCGGCCAGCGGGAGGGCGGTGGCCTCGGCCAGCACCACCGGGTGCAGCCCCCAGGGCCAGTGGCCGGCCAGCAGGCCGAGCGCGCAGGTCCACCCGATCAATGCGGCGCCGGCGATCACCAGGCGGTCGAACGCGGTGGCGCGCGACCCGATCAGGGTGGCGGCCGCGTACCAGAGCAGACCGAAGGTCAGCAGGTCGGCCGAGGCCAGGTGCAGCACCGGTGGAAGTCCGAGGAGGACGGCGGCGAACCAGAGGTGCCGGGAGCGGCGGCGGCCCTGCAGGCCTCGGAGCCGTCCACCTCCGGCGGAGCCCTGTCCCGTCGTCACCGGATCCGGCGTGGATCTGACGGGTGTCGCGATCGACATCATTCCCCCATGAACATGCTGAAAAGTTGAGAATATCGAGTAGTTAGTATGAATATCCGTGCGGCACCAGTGTGAGCCATGCTGGACGTGCGCAGCACACGCGGGAGGCCCGGTTGGGCGACGGTTTCGTCCCGGCCCCCGCGCCAGGACCAGCGGGCGGCGCCGCCGGGGCGCCGCCGTCGGCTCCGTATCCTGGCCCGATGCTCGAACCCGCACTGCTGCCGACTCCGCTGACGGACTGCACCGACGAGGCGTTGGCGCGGGTCGGCGTGGAGCTGCGGCTCAAGCGCGACGACCTGCTGCACCCGGCGGTGCCGGGCAACAAGTGGCGCAAGCTCGGGCCCAACCTGGCGGCGGCCCTCGCGCAGGGGCACACCAGACTGCTGACCTTCGGCGGGGCGTACTCCACCCATCTGCGGGCGGTGGCGGTGGCCGCCGGCGCGCTCGGGCTGGAGAGCGTCGGGCTGGTCCGGGGCGAGGAACTGGCGGGGGCCCCGCGCAACTGGTCGCTGCGGGCGGCCGAGGCGGCGGGTATGCGGCTGGCGTTCCTGTCCCGGTCGGCGTACCGGGAGACGGCCGGCCGCTGGGCGGCCGATGCCGAGACCGAGGCTGCTCTGCAACGGCGCTGGGGCCCCTGCCTGGTGCTGCCGGAGGGCGGCTCCAACGCACTGGCGGCGATCGGCGCGGCGGCCGTCCCGGCGGAGCTGCCCGACCTCGGCGAGCGGGACGTGGTCTGCTGCCCGGTCGGCACCGGCGGCACCCTCGCCGGTATCGCGGCCGGCCTGCCGCCGGGTGCGCGGGCGCTCGGGGTGGCGGTGCTGCGCGGCGGCGCCGGGTACCTGGAGGGCGAGGTCGGGCGGCTGCACCGGGCCGCGTACGGCCGGGAGTTCGACAACTGGCGGATCGACCACGACCACCACGGCGGCGGCTACGGCAAGGTGCCGGCCGCGCTGGCCGCCTTCGCCGAGCGCTTCGAGCTGCGCCACGGCATCGCGCTGGAGCATCGCTACGTCGCCAAACTGCTCGCGGCCCTGTCGGACCTGGCCGCCGCCGGTGCCTTCCCGGCGGGTACCCGGCTGACCGCGGTGGTCACCGGGCTGCCCGACCCGTCGCCGAGCGGACCGGGCCGGACCTAGCCGAAGGTCAGGTTGGCGCAGGGGTCGGTGTCGGCCCCGCGGGCGTTCTCGGCGATGCCGGTCGGGACGCCGCCGGGCGTGGCCGTCGCGCCGGAGCCCGGACCGGTCGTCGGACCGGTCGTCGGACCGGCCGGGGTGCCGGTGGCGTCGGGCTTCGTGGCCGTCGCCGGGTGGTAGTCGCGGCCCAGCGTGACGGTGATCCCCCCGCTGCCCGGCTCCTCGACCGAGCGGGCCTGCGGGAAGAGCGGCACCAGTTGGTCGGCGGTGGTCCTGAAGGCGGGGTCGTAGGCGATCTCGGTGCGCAGCCGGCTGCCGCTGGTGGCGTCCAGGGCGACGTTCTGGAAGCCCTTGGCGCGGACCGCCTCCGCGCCCTTCCCGGCCAGCCCGGGGGTGCCGACGCCGTTGACCACGGTGATCGGCACGGCCGCCTGCTCGGGGGAGAGCGCGGTGGGCGAGACGGCGGGGAGGGCGGCGTCGGACGGGGAGGGGGACGCGGCGGCCGGGTCGGCCACCTGGCCGGTGTTCTGGCCGTCCAGCGTGCGGCCCTCCCGCAGCAGCTTCCAGAGGGTGTCCACGTCCGGGTGGACCAGCGCGACCCGGTCGCCGGAGAAGCGCCACGGGGTGGTGACGAAGGTGATGTCGGAGAGCTTGATGCTCTGCAGCGACTGGGCGAAGTCCACCAGCTTCATCGCGGTGCCCAGGCCCTCGTCCACGGTGAGCGAGCGGGTGGCGGCGTCGGCCAGCGGGAGCAGGGTCGGCAGCGAGAAGCCCTGGCCCTGGATCTTGCTGATCATCGCGGAGAGGAACGCCTGCTGGCGCTTCATCCGCCCGATGTCGGAGTTGTCGCCGAAGCCGTACCGCGCCCGCAGATAGTCCACCGCGGGCTGCCCGGAGAGCTTCTGCATGCCCTTCCTGAGCTTGATGTTGTGCGAGTTCACGTCGTTCGGGACGCAGACGTCCACGCCGTTGATCGCCTCGGTCATCGCGGCGACGCCCTTGAAGTCGACCACGATGGTGTGATCGATGCGCAGGCCGGTGAGCGCCTCGACGGTGTTCTGCGTGCAGGCCGGGTTCCCCTGGGGGAACTCGCCTATGGTGAACGCCGAGTTGAACATCTGGTTCGTCCGGGGCTCCGTCCACCTGCCGCTCGGCAGCTTGCAGGACGGGATGGTCACCAGCGCGTCGCGGGGTATCGAGACGCCGACGGCGTGCTTGTGGTCGGCGTAGACGTGCAGCAGGATCGCGGTGTCCGAGTGGCCGACGCCCTCCTCGCCGCCGCCGAGGTCGGCGTTGCCGTCGTCCCGGGTGTCCGAGCCGAGCAGCAGGACGTTGACCGGGACGGAGGCGCCCGGGGTGACCGGAACGGGGGCGGGGGGCCGCTCGGTGGCGACGCCGCCCGCGTCGAAGGTGGTGATGTTGCTGTCCAGCCGGTGGTAGAACCAGGCTCCCGCCCCGGCGACGGACAGCACCAGAACGGCGGCGAGCCCCACGGCGGTCCGTACGATGCGCCGCCGGCGTGTGCTGCTGCTCATCCTTCCCGGCCCCCCGTCTTCTGGTGTCGTTCCTGCGCACCGGCCGTGGGAGGGCCGGTGCCAAGTCTCGAACCTTAGACGACTCGGGAGAGTGTTCGGTTACAGCCGATGGCCTGCCAATTCGGCCGGATCGGCCGCTGGGGCTGTGATGCTGCTCACGCCCCCGGGCCGGAGGCGCCCGCCAGCATCCTGCGCAGCAGGTCGCGCAGGGCCGTCCGCTCCTCCGGGCCGAGCGCGGCCAGCGGTTCGCGGGCGAAGTTCAGCGACTCGCGCAGCTCCTCCGAGGCGGCCGAGCCGGTCTCGGTCGCGGCGACGAGCTTGACCCGGCGGTCCTGCCGGTCGGCCTCCCTGGTCACGAAGCCGCGCGACTCCAGCCGGTCGACGATGCCGGTGATGTTGGACGGCTCGCAGCTGAGCGTCTGGGCGATGTGGCGCATCGGCATCGGTCCGCGCCGCAGCAGCGCGAGGACCTTGGCCTGGGCTCCGGTGAGCGAACGGGCGGCGGCGGCCTCCTCGTACTCGCGATGGAAGAGCGCGACCAGATTGGCCATCAGGTCGACGACCTCACGGGTGATCTCGTCGGGCTGCGGCGTGGCGGCCCCGGTCGGCTGGGTGTCCATGGGTGACAGTCTACCTGAACAGTTGACAACATGAACCTTTCATGTCCATCGTTACTTCAGTCGCTCAACCTTTTAGGTCGGGCGGTATCACCGGGGGACCACCCAGAAACCTCAAGGAGCACCACCGATGGCAGAGCAGGAAGCGCCCGCCACCGCCCGCGAATGGCACCTCGCCGCCCGCCCGCAGGGCTGGCCGGTCCCGACGGACTTCGCCCTGGTCCAGGCGCCGGTCCGGGCCCCGGGCCCCGGCGAGATCCTGGTGCGCAACACCCATCTCTCGGTCGACCCGTACATGCGCGGCCGGATGAACGACGTCAAGTCCTACTCCCCGCCGTTCCGGCTCGGCGAGGCGATGGACGGCGGCGCGGTCGGCTACGTGGTCGCCTCCGCCGCCGACGGCTTCGCCCCGGGCGACGCCGTGCTGCACGGCCTGGGCTGGCGCGAGTACGCCACCGTGCCCGCCGAGCGAGCCGTGAAGGTCGACCCGGCGGCCGCGCCGCTGTCCGCCTACCTCGGCGTGCTCGGCATGACCGGTCTGACCGCCTACGCGGGCCTGCTGGCGGTCGGCGGCCTCAAGGAGGGCGACAAGGTCTTCGTCTCCGGCGCGGCCGGCGCCGTGGGCTCGATGGTCGGCCAGATCGCCCGACTCAAGGGCGCCTCGCTGGTGGTCGGTTCGGCCGGCTCGGCGGAGAAGGTCGCCAAGCTGGTCGACGAGTACGGCTTCGACGCCGCGTTCAACTACAAGGACGCGCCGGTCCACGAGCAGCTCGCCAAGGCCGCCCCGGACGGCATCGACCTCTACTTCGACAACGTCGGCGGCGACCACCTGGAGGCCGCGATCGGCGCGCTCGGCGTGCACGGCCGGGCGGTGCTCTGCGGCGCGATCGCGCAGTACAACGACACCACCGCCCCGGCGGGCCCGCGCAACCTGGCGCAGGCGATCGGCAAGCGGCTGCGCCTGGAGGGCATGCTGGTGCGCGACCACGCGGCCCTGCAGCCGCAGTTCATCGCCGAGGTCGGCGGCTGGCTGCGGGAGGGGAAGCTGCGCCACGAGGAGACCGTGGTGGACGGCTTCGAGAACACCGCGGAGGCCTTCCTGGACCTGCTGCGCGGCGCCAACACCGGCAAGATGGTGGTCCGCCTGGACGCCTGACGCCGGGTCAGTGGACCAGCCGCCCCGCCGCCCCTCCGGGCGCGGGGCGGTTTGCGTACCGGGCGCAGGGCATCGCGTCGCACTACCGCATTCCGGCCGGATCCGAAAGTGCGTCATCCATGGTGCGGGACGGCGCGGTACGGTGGTCCCGCCTCACGATGGGGCCGTTCGGGGGAGAGATCCCACCGAGGGGTGGACCTCGTTGGGGATTCGATTAGCATTGAGCGAAAGCCTGTCCGTTTTGCTCAATTTAGTGGCTTAATGTCGGCTAACGTGGGTAACTGTGGATCAACTACAGGCACGAACGCGAGGCAGCTGGGGAAGGCGACCCTCGTCCACAGCCTGGAGGTCCCGGTGACGACACGTGGAGTCCTGTACGTCCACTCCGCGCCCCGCGCGCTGTGCCCGCACGTCGAGTGGGCCGTCGCGGGGGTGCTCGGTGTGCGGGTGAGTCTGGACTGGATCCGCCAGCCGGCCGCGCCCGGCCACTGGCGGGCCGAGCTCTCCTGGCAGGGAGAGTCCGGTACGGCCTCGAAGCTCGCCTCCGCGCTGCGCGGCTGGCAGTTGATGCGGTACGAAGTCACCAGTGAGCCCTGCGCCACGGCGGAGGGCGAGCGGTACAGCAGCACGCCCGCGCTCGGCATCTTCCATGCCGTCACGGGTATCCACGGCGACATCCTGATCCCCGAGGACCGGCTCCGCGCCGTCCTGCTGCGGGCCCGCAGCGAGGGGGCCGATCTGGAGGCCGAGATCTCCCGACTGCTCGGCAAGCCCTGGGACGACGAGCTGGAGCCGTTCCGCTACGCCGGCGAGGGCGCCCCGGTGCGCTGGCTGCACCAGGTGGTCTGAGCCGCCGCGGTTGGTCCGGCCGAGGTCACCCGGCCGGGCGGTCCGGTGCGCACGAAGGGGCCGGCGCTCGTCACGAGCGCCGGCCCCTTCGTCATGGGCTCCGGGGTGGACCTCAGACGGTGCGGAAGGCCAGCACCACGTTGTGGCCGCCGAAGCCGAACGAGTTGTTCAGCGCCGCGATCCGGCCCTCGGGCAGCTTGCGCGGCTCGTCCCGGACGATGTCCGCGTCCACGTCGTCGTCCAGCTCGTCGACGTTGATGGTCGGCGGGGCGAGCCGGTTGTACAGGGCCAGCACGGTGGCGACGGTCTCGATGCCGCCGGCGCCGCCCAGCAGGTGGCCGGTCATCGACTTGGTGGCCGAGACGGCGATGTGGTCGAGGTGCTCGCCGAGCTCCTTGCGCAGCGCCTTCAGCTCCGCCGTGTCACCCTGCGGGGTCGACGTGGCGTGCGCGTTGACGTGCACGATCTCGGCCTTGTCCAGCGCGTTGCGGTCGAACAGGTCGGCCAGCGCGCGGGCCACCCCGGCACCGGTCGGCTCGGGCTGGGCGATGTGGTGGGCGTCGGAGGAGAGGCCCTGGCCCACCGCCTCGCAGTAGATCCGGGCGCCGCGCGCCTCGGCGTGCTCGACCGACTCCAGCACGACCACGCCGGCGCCCTCGCCGAGCACGAAGCCGTCGCGGCCCTTGTCGTACGGGCGGGAGGCGTGCTCGGGGTCGTCGTTGTTCTTGGACATCGCCATCATGTTGGCGAAGGCGGCGATCGGCAGCGGGTGGATCGCCGCCTCGGTGCCGCCGGCCACCACGACGTCGGCGCGGCCGGAGCGGATCATCTCGATCGCGTAGCCGATCGCCTCGGCGCCGGAGGCGCAGGCGGAGACGGGGGTGTGCACACCCGCGCGGGCGCCGACCTCCAGGCCGACGTTGGCCGCCGGGGAGTTGGGCATCAGCATCGGGACGGTGTGCGGAGAGACCTTGCGGGCGCCCTTGTCCTTCAGTACGTCGTACTGGTCGAGCAGGGTGGTGACACCGCCGATGCCCGAGGCGATCACGGCGCCCAGGCGCTCGGGGGCGAGCTTGGAGGAGTCGTCGGTGGCGGGGGTCTCGTAGCCGGCGTCGGCCCACGCCTCGCGGGCCGCGATCAGCGCGAACTGCGCGGAGCGGTCCAGCCGGCGGGCCAGCGGACGGGGGAGGATCTCGCCGGGCTCGACCGCGGTGCGCGCGGCGATCCGGACGGGCAGCTCGGCGGCCCACTCCTCGGTCAGGGCAGCCACTCCGGAGCGCCCGGCGACCAGGTTCTCCCAGGTGGTGGCGGCGTCGCCGCCCAGCGGCGTGAAGGCGCCGATACCCGTGACGACCACGGTACGGTTTTCAGCGGTCACTGGATCTTCTTCTCTCACGTTTGTGCGGGGTGCGGCGGCGAGCCGTGGATGGCCCGGCCGGGCGCCCGGTGGGGCGGCCCGGCCGGCGTGTCGGCCGGCTGCGGGAGCCGGCCGACGTCAGGCGTCGAACGAGTCGAACGCTCAGGCGTTGGCGAGGATGTAGTCCACCGCGTCGCCGACGGTCTTCAGGTTCTTGACCTCGTCGTCCGGGATCTTCACGTCGAAGCGCTCCTCGGCGGCCACGACGACCTCGACCATGGACAGCGAGTCGACGTCCAGGTCGTCGGTGAAGGACTTGTCGACCTCGACGTCCTCGGTCGGGATGCCGGCGATCTCGTTGACGATCTCAGCGAGACCTTCCAGGACCTCGTCCTTGGTAGCCATACTGGCTGCTCCTCTTCGGTGGTGAATGCGGCCGCCCGGCGGACGGACGCAGGCTTGCGGATGGGTGAGGCGAAAGTTGCCTAGGGGAGCGTAACGACTGCTGCCGCGTAGACCAGACCCGCCCCGAACCCGATGATCAGCGCGAGGTCGCCACTGCGGGCCTCGCCGCTCTCCAGCATGCGTTCCATCGCCAGCGGGATGGAGGCCGCGGAGGTGTTGCCGGTCTCGGTGATGTCGCGGGCGACAGGCACCGATTCGGGCAGCTTCAGCGCCTTGATCATGGCATCGGTGATGCGCATGTTGGCCTGGTGCGGGATGAACGCACCGAGCTGGTCGGCGGTGATCCCGGCGGCGTCCAGCGCCTGCTGGGCCACCTTGGCCATCTCCCAGACCGCCCAGCGGAAGACCGACTGGCCCTCCATGCGCAGGGCCGGCCACTTGCCGCGACCGTCGTCGTGGGCCTCGCCGAGGCCGTTGACGGCGTCCTCCTTGCCGAAGGCGGTGTCCCAGGCCTGGGTCTGCGAGATGACGTCCTTCTGGGAGCCGTCCGAGCCCCAGACGACCTTGCCGATGCCGGGCGTGTCGGACGGACCGACGATCGCGGCGCCGGCGCCGTCACCGAAGATGAAGGCGGTCGAGCGGTCCGACCGGTCGGTCAGGTCGCTGAGCCGCTCCACGCCGATCACCAGCACGTACCCGGCGCTGCCGCCGCGGATCATGCCGTCGGCCAGGCTCAGGCCGTAGCCGAAGCCGGCGCAGGCGGCCGAGATGTCGAAGGCCGGGGCGGTGCCGCAGCCCAGCCGCTCGGCGATCTCGGTCGCGATCGCGGGGGTCTGCTTGAGGTGCGAGACGGTCGCGACGATCACGCCGCCGATCTGGTCGGGGCTGATCCCGGCCTGCGCGATGGCCTTGCCGGCGGCCTGCACCGACATCTCGGCGACGGACTCCTCCGGGCCGGCCCAACGGCGCTCGGCGATCCCGCTGCGGCTGCGGATCCACTCGTCCGAGGAGTCGATCCAGTTCAGCACCTCGGAGTTCGGGATCACCCGGACCGGGCGGTAGCCGCCGACACCGTGGATGCGCGCGTACCGGGCGCCCGTGACGGGCTTGATCTGGGGCTGGCTCATGCCTTGGTCTCCTGATCCTGACCGCCGTGCTCCGCGACGAGCGCACGGGCCTTGTCGAGATCGGCGGGGGTCTTGAGGGCAAGCGTCGCCACACCCTTGAGGTTGCGCTTGACCAGTCCGGTGAGGGTACCCGCAGGGGCGAGCTCGATGACGGCTGTCGCGCCCAGCTGCTGCAGGGTCTCCATGCAGAGGTCCCAGCGGACCGGGTTGGAGACCTGCGACACCAGGCGGTTCAGCACCTCGGTGCCGTCGGTCACGACCTCGCCGTCCCGGTTGGAGACGTAGGCGACCTTGGGGTCCGCGACCGCCAGGGTCGGGGCCAGCTTGGCCAGCCGCTCGACACCGGGCGCCATGTGCTCGGTGTGGAACGCGCCGGCGACCTTGAGCCCGATCAGCCGCGAGACGGGCGGCGGATCGGCCTTGAGGGCCTCCAGCTGGGCCAGCGTGCCGGCCGCGACGATCTGACCGCCGCCGTTGTTGTTGGCCGGGGTCAGACCGTGCTCCGCCAGCTTGGCGGCCACGACCTCCGGGTCGCCGCCGAGGACGGCGAGCATGCCGGTCTCGGTGGCGGCGGCGGCCTCGGCCATCGCGAGGCTGCGCTCACGGACGAAGGTCAGCGCGTCATGGGCGGAGAGCACCCCGGCGCCGGCGGCGGCGGTGATCTCGCCGACGCTGTGGCCGGCCACGGCGCCGACCAGCGCACGGGCGCCGTCCTCGTCCGGGAACAGCGCACGGGCGGTCACCAGACCGGCCGCGACCAGCAGCGGCTGGGCGACGGCGGTGTCCTTGATCTCCTCGGCGGATGCCTCAGTGCCGGCGTGCACCAGGTCGAGCCCGGCGACCTCCGACCAGCCGCGCAGGCGGTCGGTGACACCGTCGAGCTCCAGCCAGGGGCTGAGGAAACCGGGGGACTGGGCACCCTGTCCAGGGGCGACGATTACGAGCACGGTTCAACCCTCTCTCGCCAGGCGCCCGCGGGCGGGTAGGCGACGGTAACGAAGAAAAGCATCCGGGATTGTCAGTTCCCTACATCGGGGTCAACTCTGCTCCCCGGCCGCGGCGAGTCGGCCCAGCGCCAGTGCGATACGCAGCGTGAAGGCCGAACGTACGTCGGAGGGAGCGTAGCCCGTGACGTCTGTCACACGTCGGAGCCGGTAGCGCACCGTGTTGGGGTGAACGAAGAGCATCCGGGCGGCTCCCTCCAGGGAGGAGGCCTGCTCCAGGTAGACACTCAAGGTCTCCAGCAGTGCCGAACCGGCCTCGTCGAGCGGTGTGTAGATCTCCTCCACCAGCTGACGGCGGGCCGCCTGGTCCCCGGCGAGCGCCCGCTCGGGCAGCAGGTCGTCGGCCAGAGCCGGGCGCGGGGCGTCCGGCCAGGCGGCGCAGGCCCGCAGGCCGGCGGCGGCGGCGTGTGCCGAACGGGTCGCCGACAGCAGGTCGGGCACGGTCGGGCCGACCACCACCGGGCCCGGCGCGAACTGGCCGATCAGGGCCCGGGCCGCGTGCACCGGCTCCTTCTCGCCGCCGACCACCACCACCAGGCGCTTGCCCAGCACCCCGGTCAGGACGTGCAGCTTGGCGTAGCGGGCGGCCCGGCGGATCGCCTCCACCACCAGCTCGCTGTCGCCGTCCGGGGCGCTGCCCATCACCACCCGGACCTGGCTCGGCTGGCCCCAGCCGAGCGCGGCGGCCCGCGAGAGCACCCCCTCGTCGGCGTCGCCGGAGAGCAGCGAGTTGACGACCAGTGCCTCCAGCCGGGCGTCCCATGCGCCGCGCGCCTCGGCGGCCTGGGCGTACACCTGGGCGGTGGCGAAGGCGATCTCCCGGGCGTAGACCAGGACGGACTCGCGCATGTCCGACTCGTCGCCGGGGGAGGCCACCTCCTCGATGGCCTCCTCCATCACCTCGATGGTGGTGCGGATGAGCTCGACGGTCTGGCGCAGGGTGATGGCCCGGGTCAGCTCGCGCGGCGCGGTGCCGAAGACGTCGGTGGAGATCGCCTGCCGGGCTTCCGGGTGGCGGTACCACTCGGTGAAGGCGGCGATGCCGGCCTGGGCGACCAGGCCGATCCAGGAGCGGTGCTCCGGCGGCATCCGCCGGTACCAGCCGAGCTGGTCGTCCATCCGCGCGATCGCGGCGGTGGCCAGCTTGCCCGCGGACTTCTCCAGCCGCTTGAGCGTCGCGGTCCGCCGTTCGGCCCGCTCGGCCGCGAGTCTGCGCTCCTGCGCGGTCAGGCGTGGCGCCGCCCGGCCGGGCCGGTCGCGGCCGGAGCCGGGCGTCGGGCTCTTCCCGTTCCTGTCGGGCTTGGCGGTCGGATCGTTCTTGGAGTTCGCGGAGGCGGCTGGCACAAGGACAAGACTGCCTCACCGGAGTGACTGCTCGTGCACACCCCCCGGCGCAGTGGCACGGTGGCCACCGTCACGATCACGGCGCCGGGGGTGCCCCGGCGGCTCGGGCACGGGCGCGCCGCCCGGTCGCCGGACCGGGCGGCAGTGTCGCCGCCGGGCCCGGGAACGAGCCTCGGAGCGCGCTACCGTGGGGCCCGTGACCGACGCTCCCGCCCGCCCCCGCGCCGACCTGCGCCGTACCTCCGAGCGCTACCGCTCCACCCCGGCGGAGGGCATCGAGACCAGACACGCGTTCTCCTTCGCCGGACACTACGACCCGAGGAACACCCACTTCGGCGCGCTGCTCGCCTGCAACGAGGAACTGCTCGCCCCCGGGGCGGGGTTCGACGAGCACAAGCACCGGGACACCGAGATCCTCACCTGGGTCCTGGAGGGCGCCCTCGCGCACCGGGACTCCCGGGGCCACAGCGGCGTGGTCCGCCCCGGCATGCTCCAGTACCTGGGCGCGGGCTCGGGCGTCAGCCACACCGAGCGCAACGTCGGCGGCGCCGACGGGCCGGTCCGCTTCGTCCAGATGTGGCTCCAGCCGGACGTGTTCGACGCACCCCCGGTGTACGGGCTGCGCCGGGTGGAACCGGCGGACGGAGGGTTGACGCTGCTCGCCTCCGGGCTGGAGCGGGACGCCGGGACGGACGCCCTGCGGCTGCGCCGCGGTGACGCCGCGCTCTGGCTCGTCACCGCCGGCCCCTGGCAGCCGCTGCCCCGGCTCCCGCTCGCGGCCTGGCGGTACGCGCATCTGACGGCCGGCTCGCTGGGGTACCGGACGGTGCCGGGGCCGCAGGGCGGCGGCCGCTCGATGGTGCCCGGCGACAGCGTGCGGATCACCGGCGAGGCCTTCGCCGACCCGACGGCCGGCGAGGACGGCGCCTGCCTGCTGCTCTGGGAGATGCACTCGCCGGTCTCGTACGGCTGACGGCGGGCCCGGCCCGGATGCCCGCCCCGCCGGGCTCAGCCGCGCAGTTCGGCCAGGACGGCGTCGCCGAGGACCGGCCAGACCTCGGCGGCCCACGGCCCGAAGTCCCGGTCGGTGAGCGCGACGCAGGCCACGCCGGCCTCCGGGTCCACCCAGAGGAAGGTGCCGGACTGCCCGAAGTGGCCGAAGGTGGCCGGGGAGTTGGTGGTGCCCGTCCAGTGCGGCGCCTTGCCGTCCCGGATCTCGAAGCCGAGGCCCCAGTCGTTCGGCCGGCGGTGGCCGAAGCCCGGCAGCACACCGCTCGTCCCGGGGAAGGCGACCTCGCGGGTGGCCGCGCGCAGGGTGGAGGGGTCCAGCAGCTTGGGCGACTGCAGCTCGGCCGCGAACAGCGCGAGGTCCGCCGCCGTGGAGAGGCCACCGGCGCCGGCGGGGGACTTGTGCGCGGTGTTGATCAGCGTCGAGTCCATCCCGAGCGGCTCGAACACGGCCTCGGCGGCGTAGCGGCCGAACTCGATGCCCGAGGCCTGCTGGAGGGTCTGCGCCAGTACGTCGAAGCCGGCGTTGGAGTAGAGCCGGCGGTTGCCCGGCTCGGCCATCACCCGGTGCTCGTCGAAGGCCAGGCCCGAGGTGTGGGCCAGCAGGTGGCGCACGGTCGAGCCGGCCGGCCCGGCCGGGTCGTCCAATTCGAAGACGCCCTCCTCGACCGCGACCAGCACCGCGTACGAGGTGAGCAGCTTGGTCACCGACGCCAGCGGGAACAGGTGCTGCTGCGGGCCGTGCCCGCCCAGGACGGCGCCGTCCGCGCCCCGTACCACCACCGTCGCGGCGTTGGGCACCGGCCAGGTCTCGATCATCCGCAAGCTCTCCATGGCGCCGACTCTAACGGGCGGCCGGATCCGGGTGTCGGGAGTACCCGGATGGCAGGCTTGCTTGGAGTGCACTCCAACTCACTAGCGTCGTCGTCAACGCTCACCACCGGGGGTAATGATCATGGCCAGGCTCGCACCGATCCACGTCGACCTACGGAGCTGCTCCGACGTGTTCAACACGCCGGTCGGCGAGCCGGACCGGACCCCTCGGCACACCATCAGCGAGGTGGCGGCGGCCAGTGGGCTGACCGCCCACACGCTGCGCTGGTACGAGCGGATCGGCCTGCTCGACCCGGTCGACCGCGCCGCCTCCGGCCAGCGCCGCTACCGCGACGCCGACCTGCACCGGCTGGCCTTCCTCGGGCGGCTGCGGCTGACCGGCATGACGGTCGCCGACATGCTCCGGTACGTGGAGCTGGCCCGCCGGGGCGAGCGGACCATGGAGGACCGGCGCGACCTGCTGCTCGCCCACCGCGAAGAGGTCCGGCAGCGGATCGCCGACCTGCACGCCACCCTCGCCGTCATCGACTACAAGATCGACCTGTACGCCGGGAAGATCGCCGACCGCGGCGGACCGGCGGAGGGCGACGAGCCGGCGGACGCCCCGCGGACAAGGGAGCGGAGCGCATGACTCTCCCGGCACTCCCCGCCGCCCGGCTCGGCCCGCCGGGAGGGGCGCCCGCCCCTCCCGGCGCCGGGGATCAGACCGCGCGACCCAGCCAGGCCGCCAGCCGGGTGTAGGCATCGGCATCGGCCGGCGCGGGCCGCACCGTGCCGAACGGGACCGGACCGCCGCGGGACTCGGGCGGCAGCACGGCCTCGGCGATCGCCAGCGCGGTCAGTGCCAGCTGCTCGTCGAGGGCGAGGCGGCTGTCGAGCGCTCGCGCGATGTCCCAGGAGTGGGTGACCGCCTCCATCACGTAGCCGCCCAGCGCGGCCCGGCCGGGCACCTCGCCCCAGGGGGCGACGGTGGGGCGGTCCAGCTTCGCGTCGTCCGCCCAGGCGGCGACGGCCCGGGCGCGGGCCCGGCCGAGGGCGGCCGGCCAGGCGTCGTCGGCCAGCTCGTCGGTGGCCGCCACGACGTCCTCCGCCCGGCCGCCCTCGCCCATGTAGGCGAGCCGGTGCACGCCGCCGACCACGTGGCTGAGCAGCTGGCGCAGGTCGTACTCGGTGCACGGGGTGGGGCGCCCCAGCGCCTGCGGGGTCACCTCGGCGATCAGCTTCTCCAACTGGCCGAGGGCGAGCAGGTACAGCGGGCGGGGGTCCTGGGTGGTGTCCATACGGAATCTGCTCCATCGATGCGAAGGGGGTTGGGCTCTCTGGAGGCAATCTCCCGGTAAAACCTGACAACCAACGTCATGTTTTCTGGAACCCTCTCCTTCCATGAAGGCCGACCGCCTGCTCTCGATCCTGCTGTTGCTCCAGACCCGCGGCCAGGTGTCCGCCACCGAACTGGCCGAGCGCCTGGAGGTGTCGGTCCGCACCATCTACCGCGACGTCGAGGCGCTCTCGTCGGCCGGCGTGCCGGTCTACACCGAGCGCGGCCGACACGGCGGGATCGCCCTGCTGCCCGGCTACCGCACCGATGTCAGCGGTCTGACCGCCGACGAGGCCCGGGCCCTGTTCGTGCTCTCCGCCCGGGGCGCGCACAGCGACCTCGGGCTGGACGGCGCGCTCGGCTCGGCGCTGCGCAAGGTGATGGCCGCGCTGCCCGCCCCGCACCGCCCGGCCGCCGAGCGGATCAGCGAGCGGATCCTGGTGGACCCGGCCCGCTGGTTGCAGGCCGGCGCACCCGCCGGGCCGGACCTCGGCGATCTGCAGTACGCCGTCTTCGCCGACCGCCGGCTGCGGCTGCGCTACCGGCACAGCGGCACACCGGCCCCGGTCGAGTACGTCGTCGACCCGTACGGCCTGGTCAGCAAGGCCGCCGTCTGGTACCTGGTGGCCGATCTGCGCGGTGAGCCCCGGCTGTTCCGGGCCGACCGGGTACTCGTGGCCGAGGCCACCGAGGAGCCGGTGCGCCGGCGACCGGGGCTGGGGCTGGGCGACCTCTGGGCGGTGCTGCGCGAGCAGGTGGAGCGGCTGCCGAAGGAGGTGCCGGTGAAGGTCCGGGTGCGGCGCGGGCGGCTGGACCTGTTCGTCCGGATCCACGGCGGCCGGCTCACGGCGCCGCCGCCCGAGTCGGGCGCCGGGGCCCCGGACGAGTGGGTCGAGCTCGCGATGGGCTTCCAGGCGCTGCCGGCCGTCCGCGCGCTGCTCTCCTTCGGCCCGGACGTCGAGGTGCTGTCGCCGCCGGCCGCCCGGCGGGAGCTGGCCCGGTGCGCCGCCGAGGCCGTCCGGCTCTACCAGGACCAGCCGCACTGACCCGCGGACCGCGGCGGGCTCAGGCCTCGGGAACGGGCCGGACCACGTCCTCGTAGTGGCCGAGCGAGATGGCCGCGAAGTTGTGCAGGCTGTCGGTGCCCTCGGTGAAGTAGCCGTTGTGGCCGGAGGAACGGGCAGAGGAGATCTGCTCGGCGCCGAACTCGGCCGAGGTCGGGTCGGCGCCGTGGCCGAGCCCGCCGACCTCCAGGTACGGCACGTTGCCGATCCAGTCACTGCCGTTGCGGGTGGCCCAGACGTGCACGCCGGTGCCGAGCTCGGCGGTGCTCTGCACGCCCATGCCCGGGCTGCCGAACACCATCAGGTCGGTGACCCCGGAGGTGTCGGACGGCGAGGCGGCCGCCCGGGGGATCTCGGGGGCGGCGTTGCCGCAGACCACCGAGCCGTAGGAGTGGCAGAGCAGCGACGGCGGCGCGTCCGGCCGGGTGGTCTCCTTGAGGCCGGCGAGCAGCCGCTCCAGCCGGGGTGCGCCGACGTCGGCGAGCCGGGAGGTGACGGCGTCCGGGCCGAGGCCGGAGGGTGTGACGTAGCCGGTCCAGGCGATCACCGCGGTACGGGTGCCGGGCGACTGCCGCCGCTCCTCGGCGTACAGCGCGCGGGCCATTCCGGCGGGGGAGCGCAGCGGCTCGGCCGCCTGGTCGAAGTGGCCGAGGTCGGCGTCGGAGCCGGGGACCACCACGGAGATCCGGTCGGCGTCGGTGAGGTCGCCCCAGACCTCGCTGACCAGGCCGCGGCCGCGCGGGTCGAAGGCCAGCACCTGGCGCTCGGGGGCCAGCAGGTGTTCGACGTCGTTGGCGCGGGAGACGGCGAGTGCGCGCAGGTCGGAGTCGAGGCCGCGGTCGGCGGCGCGGGCCCGGGCGCGGTCCCGCTCGGCGGCGAGGGCGATCCGGTTGGCGCGGTAGCGCAGCTCGACCGGGGCGCCGTCGAAGTTGCCGACCACCAGCGGGTAGTCCTGGATCAGCCGGTCCAGCTCGGTGGGGGCCAGTGAGGCGAAGAACTCCGCGGCGGCGGCCGGCGAGGTGACGGCCGGGTCGGGCAGGGAGCGGTCGAAGGAGTGGTCCTCGACCCAGGCGGCGCTGCCGGCCGGTGGCGTGGAGATCGCCAACTGCTCGGTGGACGCGGCGGCCTGGGCCGCCGCGGCGCCGGCATCGGCGAGCACGGCGCACCCGGCGAAGGCACCGATCAGTACACGCTTCCACCGCCGACGGCGCATCGCGTCAACTCCCTAGGGGCCCGTGACCGTTCTGCGGGCGGGGCCCGGAGGGTGGTACGACTGCCAACTTCCCTGGGTAAGCGTAGGGGGAGTGGCGCGGTGTCGGGCCCGCTCAAACTGTGGGATGGATCACATGAACCTCCGGCGTCCTTTCGGCGTCACCGGGACTGCGTCGCGTCGAACTCCCTGACAATGCGCTTCGGTGCGGTGCGCCGCCAGGCCTCGGTCAGCAACTCCCGCAGCTCCTCCGGGTCGATCAGGTCGAGCCGGATCCCCACCCAGCCGTGCCGCCCGACGTACTGGGGGTACGAGAACACCTCGGGCGCGGCGGCGAGCAGTTCGGTCTGCTCCTCGGGAGAGGCCTTGACGCTGACGCTCGCGCCGTCCGGCGAGCCCATCGCGAAGATCTTCGTGCGGACCCGCAGGGTCTCGATCTCCCAGGTGGGCTGCTGCACGGCCTCGGGCAGGGCGAGCGCCATCGCGCGGAACTCATCGAACGTCACCATGGCGGCAGCGTAGGGCAGGGGACCGACACCCGTGCTCCCGGCGCGCGTCGCGGACCGGGAGCACGGGTCCCCGGCTCAGGCCAGTGAGTTCCAGGCGCTGCACGAGCGGTCGTCGGTGAGCTTGCGGTCCGGGTGGCCGCTGCCGTCGGCCACCGAGATCCGGCGGTAGTCCTCGCCGTGGAACACCCAGTACTCGCTCTTGCCGCCGACCCGCTGGCAGTCGGGCACCGGCAGGAAGCAGTCCACCTTGGTGATGCCGCCCAGCGAACCCCACTGGGAGAGTTCGCGGTCGGTGCGCTCACAGACGTCGGTGTGCGCGGCGCCGTCCGCCACCGAGATCAGCCGGTACTGCTGGCGGCCGCCGGTGCTGTGGAACGCCCAGTACCAGCTCTTCCCGCCGACCCGCTGCTGGTCGGGCACCGGGAGGAAGCAGTCCATCCGGTCGACGCCGCCGAGCGAGCCCCAGGCCGAGAGGTCGCGGTCCGGGCGCTCCACGGCGTTGGTGTGGCTCCCGCCGCCGCAGGTGATCGAGACGGCCCGGTACTGCTGGCGGCCGCCGGTGCTGTGGAACACCCAGTACCAGCTCTTGCCGGACGGGTTCTGCAGATCGGGCATCGGCAGCACGCAGTCGATCCGCGCGATGCCCTGCAGGCAGGGCCAGCCGGTCAGCGCGGCGTCGCGCTCGACCGAGCGGTCGGTGTGCGAGGCGCCGTCCTCGACCGAGATCCGGCGGCACTGCTCGCCGTGGAACGCCCAGTACTGGCTCTGCCCGCCCTGGCGCCACTGGTCCGGGACGGCGACGAAGTCGTCGCACGGGTAGCCCCTGCCCTGCTGCGGGGAGGCCTGGCCGCCCTGCTGGCCCTGCGATTGGCCGGTGAGCCGCCCCTCGGCGAGGGCCTTGAGGGTGCTGATGGACGGTGCGAAGGCGTAGACCGAGCCCTGGGTCTGCACGAACTGCTGGAAGCTCAGCGGAGTGTGCTTGATCGCGCCGTCCGGGCCGCGGCTCTCGAAGTCGACGGCGTCGGCCTCGGTGATCACGGGGTCCTTGCCGGGTACCGGGTTGCGGCCGGGCGGGAAGTCCGGCTGGTCGATCCAGTCGGCCTGGATGAATTCGAACTGCCGGGCGATGTCGGCCTGGTAGCAGACGAAGAGCAGGCCGCGCGGGTCGTCGGGCCCGCCGGGGCCCTCGGCGGCCGGGTCGAACGGATGCCCGTAGGGCGCGCCGCGCCGCATGATCCGCCGGCCGTCCAGCTCCTTGGCGTCGAACGGCGGCCGGCTGGGGTCGGGGGCCTGCAGCCCGGCCCGCGGGCTGGACTTGCGCAGGTGCGAGAAGAGCGGGGTGGCCAGGCCCTCCAGGTCGTCCCGGAAGTCGAAGTCGTTGTCCGACGAGGCGTTCGGGTCGTTCGGGACGTCGCGGTCCTGGTGCTTGCAGACCGGCGCGCCGGAGCGCCAGCGGCCGACCAGCCTGGCGGCCAGCCATTCGGTGGTGGCGGTGTCCGGGACGGCCTTGGCCTGCTTGAGCTCCTTCAGCTTGACCGAGACCTGCGACCACCAGCCGGGGACGTCCTGGGAGAGCCGGCGGACGACCTGGAAGGAGCCGTTGCGGGCCCACGCGGGGAAGTCGGTGAAGCTGCCGGGGGCGGGCTGCTCGCCGACGACGAACTCGCCGGCCGGGATGATCCGGGTGCCCGGGTGGCCGTCGACCTCCTCCTCGTTGCCCGCGCTGGGCTGGTCGAAGAAGCGGACGCCGGGCTCGCTGATGCCGTCCTTGAAGCCGAAGTGCTCCTTGCCGCGGCGGCTGCCCAGCAGGGTCTTCGCGTTCTGCTGGAAGATGATGACGATCCTGGCCTCGGCGGCCGCCTCGCGCTGGGCGGTGACGGTGGCGGCGAGGTCCTGCTCGGTGTCCGAGGCGATCGTCAGCACGGCGTGCACCGCCTGGTTCCGGCCGTTGCCGAAGAGCCAGTTCTCCGGGGAGTTGTCGCCGGTGTCGCCGAGTGCGCCGGCCCGTTTGGCCGAACCCTCCCGGAACGCCTCCAGGCCGCTGCCGACCGGCGGGGCCTGCTCGAACGGGTCGGTGGCGGAGAGCTGGCGCATGCCCTCGTAGGTGAGGCTGACGCCCAGCCAGGTGGCCTTGAGGGTCCTGGGGTCGTCGCCGCCCGAGGACCTGCGGGCCTCGCTGAACGCCGCGTTGAAGTCGGCGACCTGGCGGGTGGTGGCGATCTGCGGGGCGAGCCCGCGCAGCCAGTCGCGGGCCCTGGCGGCGTCCTCGAACTTCAGGAACAGCAGGGTGACGTTGTCCTTCTTGAAGCCGGCGATGATGTCGCCCTGGATCTCATCGCTCTGGCGCAGTCTCAGATCCGTTGCCATGGGGTTCCTCCGTGAGGTGGGTGGGGGAGGCCGTGATCAGGCCGAGGAGCTGAGCTGCACCCACTGCGCGACGCTGGGCACGCCCTGGTCGTTGAGCAGGAAGAGCATGTACCAGCCGGGGGGCGCCGCCTTGGCGTCCGGCGGCGCCTGGAACTCCAGCCGGTTGCCGGCCCGGCTGCTGAGCCGCAGCTCGATGTGGCGCTGGCTGGTGTTGACCGAGTGGGTCGCGGTGGTCGGCGCCAGCAGGACGGCCTTGGCCGCGCGCTCCGGCGTCGATGTGGTGACCAGGAACTTCTTGTCGTAGCCGACCGGTGTGGTGGGGGCCCGGTCGAGCGAGGGCCGGTTGCTCTGGTGCAGGTAGTTCGGCTCGTAGATCTCGATGGTGCCGTTCATGGTGACGGGGCCCGTCGTACCGGGGATGCCGCTCACCGTGCCGTTGACGTCCGGATTGTTGGCGAGCTGCTGGAGCTCGTCACCGGTCACCATGACGCGTCCGTCCGGCAGGACCACGGCGTTGGAGTGGTAGCCGCGCGGCAGCCGCTGGACCGGGCCGAGCTTCCAGTTGCCCTGGGCGTCGCGCAGCTCGATCTGGCGGTACTTGAGGTCGGCGTTCGGGTTGTAGGGGCCGTTGCCGTAGTCGCGGATGTCGTACGCGCCGTTGACGGTCAGCAGCTTGCCGTCGGGTAGCAGGATGGTGTCGTCCTGGGTGCGGCCGAACGCGCGCGACTTCTCGGCGGTCCAACTGCCGTTGGAGAAGCGCAGGGTGCTCGGGTTGTCCCGGTCGCCGCCGAGGACCAGCGCGGAGTCCGGGCCGTTCGGGCCGCTCGGCAGCATGACGGCCGAGCCGTAGTTGCGCTTGCGGCCGTCCGGGCGGGGTGCCAGGTCGCTGCGGGACTCCGCGACCGGGTCGAACTTCCACTGCTCGTCGGCCTGGCGGCCGAAGCCGTAGATGTTGCCGTCGTTGAGCGAGAACAGGTGCGGGTAGTCCAGGCTGAACGGAGCGTCCGCCTTGAACCGGTCCACCGGGGTGTTCTTCGGGATCTCGGTCTTGAGCGAGGGCACCGGGTAGCCCTTGGCGGGGAAGCGCTCGACCACCGGGGTCGGGGTTCCCCAGCCCAGTTCGGACTGGCCGGACATGATCAGTTGGCGGCCATCGGCGCCGGTCACCACGGACGGGTACCAGCGGCCGACCGACATGTCCGGGTTCTTGGTCCAGGTCTCGGTCCACGGGTCGAAGATCAGTGAGAGCTTGGCGCCGGTGCCGCCGTTGCCGCCCAGGTTGCCGCCGAAGACGCCGAGCATGCCGTTGGGCAGGAACGAGTGGCCGGAGCAGAAGAACGGGGCCGGCCGGGGTTCGTGCAGCCCGTCCGGCATGTCGACGATCGGCGGGGCGACCTGCTTGAAGGCGTCCGTGCCGTAGCCCTTCGCCGGGTCCCAGAGGAAGGCCCGGCCGGCGTTCTCCTTGCCGGTGGTCTGGGTCGGCGCGGGCTCCTTCTCCGGATTGGTCTCGATCCGCTCGAACGAGAACACCAGGACCTTGCCGGTCGGCAGCAGCGCGATGTGGTCGCCGAAGTCGGGTGAGGGGAAGTACTGCTTGAACGCGCCGAAGAGGGTCGGGTCGAAGCCGGCGTTGGTGCTGGTCTGGGAGTCCGTCAACGCCTTGAGCCGGTTGGTCCGGGTGGTCTGCGGGTAGTCGCCGATGCCGCGGACGGCCGCCCGCATGCGGGCGTGCTCCTCGGCGTGCTCCTGACCGAGCGCCGCGACCTCGTCGTCCCGCATCTCGGCCAGCACCCGGGGTGAGGTGACGTGCGGGGTCAGCTCGTCGTCGGCGCCGCCGTGGGCGAGGACCAGGGCGGCGGCCGGGGTGGCGGCGGTCAGGACGGTGCCGGTGGTCAGCGCGCAGACGACGGCGGTGGCGACGACGGACAGCCGGCGGCGGGCCCGCGGCCGGCGACGCGGCCGCGGTGGGGACAGGGACATGGGACTCCTCGGAACGGGATATGGGGGGAGACGGGGTGGGCGGACGCGCGGACGGCCCCGGCCGTGGGCGGGCGCGGGCGTACCGATAGTTGCCGACGGTCACAGGACATCACAGTGCGTGGTGGTTCGCATGCGGATGCACCGCTTCGACAGGAGCGTGTCGCCGCCGGACGGGGCGTGCGCCGCAGCAGCTCACGCCCCGTCAATCCCCCTGAGAGATCCCGGCTCAGACCACGCCCAGCGCGTACGCGGCGAACAGTGCCGCGCCGGCGCCGGCCACCGCCTTCCAGGTGCGGGAGAACGCCGTCCAGGGGCCGTCGAACCGGCGGGTGAACCACCCGATCGCGATCAGGACAGCGCCGAACAGCGGAAGCAGCGCCACCCGGGCGGCCACCCAGGCCGGCGAGTCCGGTGCGCCGGTCAGGCCGGGCACGGTGCCGAAGGCGGCCGCGCCGGGCACCGCGACGGCCAGCATCGCGCTCTGGTGCCAGCAGAAGATCGTCATCGCCGAGAGGTTGACCGCCACCACCGGCAGCCAGAGCAGCGGACGCCGCAGCAGCCGGCCGAACCGCTCCCGCAGCAGTACCGCGGCGCCGCACTGCACCGCCGCCAGGGCCAGGACCAGCAGGGACGGCGGGTGCGAGTTGGTCCGCTCGGCGCCGGGCACGCCGACCATGCTGGCCGGGTAGTGGAAGACCAGCAGCAGCGCGGCGAACAGCGCGCCACCGCCGAACAGCAGCAGTCGCGCGGCCGGGCGGCCGAGCCGCCCGTGGGCCCAGAGCACGCCCAGCTGGTAGCCGAAGAGCCAGCCCGGAAGGATGTTCAGCAGCCCGACCCAGGACGGCACCGCCTCCGCCCACGGGCCGTACCGCAGCAGGTCGACCACGGCGACCACGGCCGCCAGGACGCCCGCCGACCAGCCGCGCAGCCGCCGGGCGGCGGCCGTGCCGAGCGGGGTCAGCGCGGTCAGCCCCAGGTAGACGGCGATGTACCAGAGGGGCTGCACCACCAGCACCGAACCGGTCCGAACGGTGTCGCCCGGGACACCGAGCCGGCCCAACAGCGGGATCAGCAGCGCCCAGACGGCCGCCACCCCGAGGACCGGCCGCAGCAGCCGCACCGAGCGGCCGCGCAGCCAGCCCGCGTAACCGACCCCCCGGGCGCGGGCCCGTTCCAGTGAGCGGGCCGAGGAGTGACCGCCGACCAGGAAGAACACACCGAGCATCTGGAGCACCCAGCTGACCGGCGCGAAGAAGCCGAGCGAGGCGAGCGGGCTGGCGTTGTGCAGCGCACCGTCGGCGGAGAGGGTGAAGCCGCCGAGCAGCCAGTGGCCGACGGGGACGGCGAGCAGGGCGAGCGCGCGCAGTCCGTCCAGGGCGCGGTCGCGGGTCTCGGGGGTGCGGGCGTCGACCTGGTGCGCGGCGCGGCGCAGGGCGGTCAGCGGGTGGGCCATGGCGTTGCTCCTCGGGAGGTGGCGGGCGGGGCCGGGGTTCGGCGGCCGGGTTTAAGCGGCCCGGCGGGGTGGCCGGCTTCAGCGGCCGAGCGCGAGGGTGGCGAAGGCCGCCAGGGATGCGGTGCCGGGGGCGAAGTAGCCGGTGTGGCCGTGGGAGCCGGTGGCGGGCAGCGGGCGGGCGCCGAAGCCGGGGCCGGTCGGGTCGGCGCCGTGGCCGAGGCCGAGCAGCGAGACGTTGGGCACGTTGCCGATCCAGTCGGAGCCGTTGCGCTCGGTGGCCCAGAGCGGCACCCGGGGATCGAGGTCGGCGGCCGAGCCGACGCCCATGCCGGGGGAGCCGAGCACCACCAGGCCGGCGGCCTGCTCCGGACCGGGGCGGGCCAGGCCGCAGACCACCGAGCCGTAGCTGTGGCAGAACACCGTGGCGGGCGCCGCCGGGCGGGTGGTGACGGCGAGTCCGTCCAGCAGCCGGGTGAGGCGCTGCGCCCCGGCCCGCGCGAGGGTCTCGGTGGCGGCGTCCGGGCCGAGGCCGACCGGGGTGGTGTAGCCGGCCCAGGCGATCACGGCGCTCTGCCGGCCGGTGGCGTCGTACAGCGCGCGGGCCATCCCGGTCGGGGTGCCGTACGGGTCGGTGGGCCGGTCGAAGCTCAGCAGGTCGATGTCCGAGCCGGGGACGACGACGGCCGTCCGGCCGGCGGCGGTCAGGTCGCCGTGGACCTCGGCGACCAGGCCGCGACCGCGCGGGTCGAACGCGAGGATCTGCCGGCCGCCGTCGAGCAGGGTGCGGTAGCGCTCGGCGCGCCCGCGGGCGGCGGCCCGGTCCTTCGGGGTGAGCGCCGGGTCGGTGGCGCGGGCGACTTCGCGTCCGCGCTCCTCGGCCAGGGCCAGCGCGTTGGCCCGGTAGCGGAGGCGGACGGGGGCGCCGTCGAGGTTGCCGACCACCAGCGGGTGGCGGACGGCCAGCGCGTCCTGACCGGCGGGCGGCAGCTGCTCGAAGAAGGCGGCCACCGCGGCGGGGGAGGCGGTGGCCGGGTCGGGCGGCCGGAGGCCGAGAGCGGTGTCGGCGACCCAGGCGGCGCTGCCGGGCGGCGGGCCGGTGATCGCGCGCTGGGTGTCGGCGACCCATCCGCCGGCGCCCAGGACGGCGGCCAGGGCCACCGCGGCGGCGGCGACCGCACGTGCGAAACGCCGGGGCCTGTGGTCGGAGCGAGGCTGCCGCATGTCCGTGTTCTCCCTTGTCCGTCGGGTGTCGACGGAGAGGAAGGTAGAAATGCGGCGGCCCCGCGGACGTCACACCGCGGGGCCAACTCCCGGGTGCTACCCGGGTATCAGAGGGCGGACCGGCCGGTCCGGGATGGCACCGGCGGCCGCCGGGCGGTCATTGACCGGGCGTCACCAGGCCGGACTCGTAGGCCAGCACCACCGCCTGGGCGCGGTCGCGCAGGTCGAGCTTGGCGAGGATTCGGCCGATGTGGGTCTTGACGGTCTGTTCGGCGAGCACCAACCCGGCGGCGATCTCCTGGTTGGACAGGCCGCGGGCGATCAGCTCCAGCACCTCGGTCTCCCGCGGAGTGAGGCCGTTCAGTCGCAGCTTGGGGTCCCGGCGCCGGGTCGGCCTGGCCCGGGCGAAGTCCTCGATCAGCCGCCGGGTCACCGACGGGGCGAGCAGCGCGTCGCCGGCCGCGACCACTCGCACGGCGGCGATCAGGTCGGCAGGCGGTGCGTCCTTGAGCAGGAAGCCGCTGGCCCCGGCCCGCAGCGCCTCGTACACGTAGTCGTCCACGTCGAAGGTGGTCAGCATCAGCACCTTGGGGCGGTGGGCGCCGGGGACGGCCGGGTCGAGCAGTCGGCGGGCCGCCTCCAGGCCGTCCATGCCGGGCATCCGGACGTCCATCAGGACGACGTCGGGGTGGGTGCGGCCGCAGACCTCCAGGGCCTGCGCGCCGTCCGCCGCGTCGCCCACCACGTCGATGTCGCTCTGGACGCCCAGCAGGGCGGCGAAGCCCGCCCGCACCATCGCCTGGTCGTCGACGATGATCACGCGGATGGTCATGCGGTGGTCTCCCGGGGAGTGTCGATCGGCAGGACGGCGGCCACCTTGAAGCCGCCGTCGGGCAGCGGGCCGGTGTCCAGCTTCCCATCCAGCAGCCGGACGCGTTCCCGCATCCCGACCAGCCCGTGGCCGGTGCCCTCGGCGGCGGCCTCCAGCGACGCGGTGCGCGCGGGCGGGGCGCCGTTCACCACGGTGACCAGCAGGGCCGGGCCGTCGACGGTCAGGGACACCCAGGCCTCGGCGCCGGGCGCGTGCCGCACGACGTTGGCCAGCGCCTCCTGGACGATCCGATAGACGGAGAGGTCGACGGCCTGCGGCAGGGCGGTGGCCAGCTCCGGCGGGACGGCCAGCTCGGCCGGTACCCCGGCCCGCCCGACCGTCTCGACCAGCTGGGCCAGCTGTCCGATCCCGGGCTGCGGTGCCTTCTCCCCGCCGGAGTCCTCGCTGCGCAGCACGCCCAGCAGCCGGCGCATCTCGGACAGCGAGTCGCGGGCGGTGCCGGCGATGGCGGTGAACTCCTCGGCCGCCTCGGCCGGGACACCGGCGATCCGGTACGGGGCGCTGGCCGCCTGGACGGCGATCACGGACATGTGGTGGGCGACCACGTCGTGCAGCTCGCGGGCGATCCGGGCGCGCTCCTCCAGCAGGGTGCGGCGCTCGCGCTCGGCCTCGCTGATGTGTTCCTGCTCGGCGAGCAGCCGCTGGGCCTCGGCCCGTTCCCGCAGGGCGCCGCCGAGCACCAGGACGGCTCCGGTCAGGGCCACCGCCAGCAGGCTGTTGTCGTTTCCGAAGCCGCCGCCCACGCCGAGCAGCGACAGTGCGAGGCTGGCGGCGCAGGTGGCGAGCCAGACCGAGAGCAGGGTGCGCCGCCGCTCGCGGAGCGCGAGCGGGAGCATCAGCAGCACATAGCCGACCAGGCCGGTGACCGGCCACGGCCAGGCGGAGGAGGTGTCCCGGCCGGTGGTGAGGATCAGGAGGGAGGACAGCAGGTCGGCGGCGCCGATCATCCACCAGGCGGGCAGCGGGCGACTCAGCGCGAGCAGCAGCGGCACGGTCTGGGCGACGGCGAGGCCCGCGGCGAGGCCGACGTTGAGCCCGTAGTCGTCCGCCAGGACGTTGATCCCGCTGGGCAGCAGGGAGGACACCGCCGACAGGGCGAGGACGTACGGCAGCCAGCGGGCCCAGCGGCTGGCGGCATGGGCCAGCAGCGGGGTGTGGTCGGTGGACGGGCGGGTGAGCGGGGCGAGCAGACCGGGCAGCAGGCCGCCCCGGGTCGGCCCGGTGGGCTGATCGATCATCCCGTCAGCCTAGGGCGGCCCGTGCCGCCGGGCGTCGGACCGGGGACCGGGCTTCGCCGTAGTACTCCGGTATGACCCGGCGGCCCCGGGGCCCGTCCTAGTGCCGCCAGTCGCCGGCCAGGGCGGGGCCGAGCTGGTCGAAGTGGCGCGTGATCAGCGAGATCATGTCCTCCGGGCCGGACTCCTCGCACTCGGCGCTCCAGGACAGGTGGGCCGCGCGCAGCACGCTGCCGAAGACCGCGGCCATCACGGCGGGGCGCAGGTCCTCGGCCGGGTCGAGGCCCTCGCGGGCCGCGAGCACCTGCACCACCACCCGCTCCTGCTCGGTGACCCGGCGCAGATGGGCGGCGAGCAGTGTGGGGGTGTCCTCGATCATCCGCATCAGTTCCAGCGCGCTGGTGACCGAGCCCGGCCCGGTGTGCCGGGAGCCGAGCTCGCGCCAGGACTCGACGATCGCGGCGCGCAGGGCCTCCAGCGGGTTCTCCTCGGCGGGCCTGGCCCGCAGCCGGTCGATGAAGTAGTCCTCGGCATCGGCCATGACGGCGAGGGCGACCTCGTCCTTGTTGGCGAAGTAGCGGAAGAACGTGCGCTGCGAGACGTCGACGGCGGCGGCGATCTCGTCCACCGTCGTCCCGGCGAATCCCTGGCTGAAGAAGAGCCGGTGGGCGGCCTCGATCAGGGCGTCCCGGGTCTGTTGCTTCTTGCGCTCGCGCAGGCCTGGGCCGGCGCCATCGTCCGGCCGGGCGGCCGGGGCGGTGGCGAGGGGCGAGCGCTGAGCGGCCATGGCGGGGGCCTTCCGGACGGCGATGCGGGGGGTGGTACTGGTGCACGAGTCTAGCGGGCTGACAAATGTCAGCCTCAGTAACACGGCAGAGTTTGCCAGATGTCAGTGACTGACATAATCTGCGGAGCGTGGCGCCCCCAGGCCGGGTAACTCGTGGGGACGGGTGGGCCGGGGCGCCACGACCACGTCTGTTCGCTGCCATGCCCCCGGAGGGCCCCAGATGAGTCAGTCCGTCGTCAAGAGCGCCAAGGCGGACGATCCGCCGCAGCCCGAGTCATCGTCCGGGAGCGGTCTGAAGGGGCACCCCTGGCTGACCCTGCTGACCGTCGCCGTCGGCGTCATGATGGTCGCCCTGGACGGCACCATCGTCGCGATCGCGAACCCCGTCATCCAGGCCGACCTCAAGGCCGCGCCGTCCGAGATCCAGTGGGTGACCAGCGGCTACCTGCTCGCCCTCGCGGTCTTCCTGATCACCGCGGGCAAGATCGGCGACCGCTTCGGCCACAAGCGGACCTTCCTGGTCGGCGCCGCCGGGTTCGCCGCCACCTCGGCCGCGATCGCCTTCGCGGGCAACATCCAGACGGTGATCGCCTTCCGCGTCCTGCAGGGTCTGTTCGGCGCGCTGCTCCAGCCGGCCGCGCTCGGCCTGCTGCGCGGGGCCTTCCCGGTCGAGAAGCTCAACATGGCGATCGGCATCTGGGGCGGGGTGATCGGCGCGTCCTCGGCGGCCGGTCCGATCGTCGGCGGCCTGCTGGTCGAGCACGTCAGCTGGCAGTCGGTGTTCTTCATCAACATCCCGGTCGGCCTGCTGACGCTGGCCCTCGGCCTCTGGATCCTGCGGGACGTCCGGGCCGAGAAGGCGGCCAAGTCCTTCGACGTCCCCGGCATCGTGCTGCTCTCGCTGGCGATGTTCGCGCTGGTCTTCGGCATCATCAAGGCACCCGAGTGGGGCTGGGGCGACGTCTCCACGCTGCTCTTCCTGGGCGGCGCGGTGGTCCTGATGACGGCCTTCGCGTTCTGGCAGCGGGTCGCCCGCGAGCCGCTGATCCCGCTCGGCCTGTTCCGCTCCGTCCCGCTGTCGGCCGCCACCCTGCTGATGGTGCTGATGGCCTTCTCGTTCTTCGGCGCGATCTTCTTCGTGACCTTCTACCTGCAGAACGTCCACGGGATGTCGCCGGTCGAGGCCGGCGTCCACCTGCTGCCGATGACCGGCATGATGATCGTCGGCTCACCGGTGGCGGGCCTGGCCATCGGCCGGCTCGGGCCGCGGATCCCGATCGTGGCCGGCATGCTGATCACCACCGTGGCGATGTTCGGGATGTCCACCCTGGACGAGGGCTCCGGCGCCGGAGTGATGTCGCTCTGGTTCGTCCTGATGGGCCTGGGCATGAGCCCCGTCATGGTCGGCGCCACCGAGGTGATCGTCGGCAACGCGCCGATGGAGCTCTCCGGGGTGGCCGGCGGCCTGCAGCAGGCCGCGATGCAGGTCGGCGGCAGCCTGGGCACGGCCGCGCTGGGCGCGCTGATGGCCGCCAAGGTCGGCGACGTGCTGCCCGGCAAGTGGGCCGGGGCCGGACTGCCGCCGGTCCAGGGCGCCGAGGCCGAGGGCCTCAAGCAGGCGGCCCAGCTCGGCTTCGCCCCGCCCGCCCCGGCCGGCACCCCGGCGGAGGTGGTCGACGCGATGGCCGGCGCCGTCCACCAGTCCTTCCTCAGCGGTATGTCGCTCGCCTTCTCGGTGGCCTCCGTGGTGGCCTTCGCCGCCGCCCTGCTCGGACTGCTCGCCCGCCGCGGCAGCGCCGAGGCCGGCCCGGCCGTCCACATCTGACGGCCCGCCCGACCGGGCCTTCGAACGCCGGTGCCCCGGACTCCGTGGAGTCCGGGGCACCGGCGTTCGCGCGTCAGCCTGCCGCGCGGCGCAGCTCCACCAGCGGGACGACGCGGCCGGCCCGGGTCCGGAAGGCGGCGAACGACGGCTGGGCGGCGATCTGGGCCGCCCAGAGGGCCTCGTACCAGTTCTCGTCGGCCACCGGGACGGCGAGTGCCGGGAAGCTCTCGGCACCGAGTTCGACGGTGACCTCGGGGCGGGCGGCCAGGTTGCGGTACCAGTCGGGGTCCGCCGGGGCGCCGCCGTTGGAGGCGAAGACGACGGTGCGGCCGGCGTCCGTCAGGTGGACCAGCGGCGTGGTGCGCGGCTCGCCGCTGCGCCGGCCCCAGGTGGTGAGCAGCAGCAGCGGGGTGCCCGCGAAGGACCCGCCGACCGCGCCGGCCGAGGCCCGGAACTCGGTGATCACACCGCGGTTGTACGCGTTGCCGCCGGCGGCGGGCTCGGGGTGGACGGCGTTCATGGGAGACCTCCTGGGGTGGTCCGGTTCGGCTGGGAACGACCCTAGGAGCTCACACCCGTGTGAGGTTCAAGAGGATGTGACGGAGGTCACCCGACCGCCCGGTGGCCGGGGACGGCGAAGGGCCGGACCCCCACCTGGGAGGTCCGGCCCCTGGACCGGTCCGCCGGCCTACCGGTTGTTCACCGGTGCACTGTTCGCCGGCTCGTTGTTCGCCGGCTCGTTGTTCACCGGCTCGTTGTTCACCGGTTCACTTTCACCGGCTCACCGAGCGGTCAGGCGTCGCCGCCGGCGGCACCCGGGTCGGCCGCCGCCACGTCCAGCAGCTGGTAGCGGTCGATCGCGTCCTTCAGCGCGCTGCGGTCGATCTTGCCCTGCTTGGCGAGCTCGGTGAGCACGCCCAGGACGACCGACTGCGCGTCGATGTGGAAGAAGCGGCGGGCCGCGCCACGGGTGTCGGCGAAGCCGAAGCCGTCGGCGCCAAGGGACTGGTACTGGCCCGGCACCCAGCGCGAGATCTGGTCCGGCACCGCACGCATCCAGTCGGAGACGGCGACGAACGGGCCCTCGGCGCCCTGCAGCTTCTGCGTCACGTACGGGACGCGCTGCTGCTCCTCCGGGTGCAGGAGGTTGAACTCCTCGGCCTCCACCGCGTCGCGGCGCAGCTCGTTCCAGGAGGTCGCGGACCAGACGTCGGCCTTGACGTTCCACTCCTCGGCGAGGATGCGCTGGGCCTCCAGGGCCCACGGCACCGCCACGCCGGAGGCGAGGATCTGGGCCGGGATCTGGCCGGCGGCGGCCGGCGCGTACCGGTGCAGACCCTTGAGGATGCCCTCGACGTCGACGTTCTCCGGCTCGGCCGGCATCTTGATCGGCTCGTTGTAGACGGTCATGTAGTAGAAGACGTCCTCGCCGTGCGGGAACTCCGCCGACGAGCCGTACATCCGCCGCAGGCCGTCCTGGACGATGTGCGCGATCTCGAAGCCGTACGCCGGGTCGTACGCGACGACGCCGGGGTTGGTCGAGGCCAGCAGGTGCGAGTGGCCGTCCGCGTGCTGCAGGCCCTCGCCGGTCAGCGTGGTGCGGCCGGCGGTGGCGCCGATCACGAAGCCGCGGGCCAGCTGGTCGGCCATCTGCCAGAACTGGTCGCCGGTGCGCTGGAACCCGAACATCGAGTAGAAGACGTAGACCGGGATCAGCGGCTCGCCGTGCGTGGCGTAGGAGGAGCCCGCCGCGATCAGCGACGCGGTGCAGCCCGCCTCGGAGATGCCGTCGTGCAGCATCTGGCCGGTCGGGGACTCCTTGTACGCCAGCAGCAGCTCGCGGTCGACCGACTCGTAGGTCTGGCCGAGCGGGTTGTAGATCTTCGCCGACGGGAAGAGCGAGTCCATGCCGAAGGTGCGGTACTCGTCGGGCGCGATCGGCACGAAGCGGTTGCCGATGCCCTTGTCCCGCATCAGGTCCTTGAGCACCCGGACGAACGCCATGGTGGTGGCGATGGTCTGGTTGCCCGAACCCTTCTTGACCGCCTTGTAGGCGTCGTCGCCCGGGAGCTCCAGCTGCCGCGGCCGCACCTTGCGGGTCGGCACGTAGCCGCCCAGCTCCTTGCGGCGGTCGTGCATGTACTGGATCTCCTCCGAGTCCTTGCCCGGGTGGTAGTAGGGCGGGTAGCCCTCGTCCAGCTGCTTGTCCGTGATCGGCAGGTGCAGCCGGTCGCGGAAGCGCTTCAGGTCCTCGACCGTCAGCTTCTTCATCTGGTGGGTGGCGTTGCGGCCCTCGAAGTTGGGGCCCAGCGTCCAGCCCTTGACCGTCTGGGCGAGGATGACCGTCGGCTGGCCCTTGTGCTCGCGGGCGGCCTTGTACGCCGCGTAGACCTTGGCGTGGTCGTGGCCGCCGCGACCCAGGTGCTGGATCTGCTGGTCGGTCATGCTCTCGACCATCTTGCGCAGCCGCAGGTCGCCGCCGAAGAAGTTCTCGCGGATGTACGCGCCGGTCTCGGTGGCGTAGGTCTGGAACTGGCCGTCGACCGTGGTGTTCAGCTTGTTCACCAGGACGCCGTCGCGGTCCTGCGCGAGCAGCGGGTCCCAGCTGCGGTCCCAGACCAGCTTGATGACGTTCCAGCCGGCACCCCGGAACTGGGACTCCAGCTCCTGGATGATCTTGCCGTTGCCGCGGACCGGGCCGTCCAGGCGCTGCAGGTTGCAGTTGACCACGAAGGTCAGGTTGTCCAGGCCCTCGCGCGCGGCCAGCGACAGCTGGCCCAGCGACTCCGGCTCGTCCATCTCGCCGTCGCCGAGGAAGGCGTAGACGTGCGAGGAGGAGGTGTCCTTGATGCCCCGGTGCTCCAGGTAGCGGTTCATCCGGGCCTGGTAGATCGCGCCGAGCGGGCCGAGGCCCATCGAGACGGTCGGGAACTCCCAGAAGTCCGGCATCAGCCGCGGGTGCGGGTAGCTGGAGAGGCCGTACGGCGCCTTCGACTTCTCCTGGCGGAAGGCGTCGAGCTGCTGCTCGGACAGTCGGTCCAGGAGGAAGGCGCGGGCGTAGATGCCGGGGGAGGCGTGACCCTGGAAGAAGATCTGGTCGCCGGACTCGCCCTCGGCGTCCTTGCCGCGGAAGAAGTAGTTGAAGCCGACGTCGTAGAGCGACGCGGAGGAGGCGAAGGTGGCGATGTGGCCGCCCACGCCGATGCCCGGACGCTGGGCCCGGGAGACCATGACGGCCGCGTTCCAGCGGGTCGCGTTGAGGACCTTGCGCTCGATCTCCTCGTTGCCGGGGAAGAACGGCTCGTCCTTGGTGGCGATGGTGTTGACGTAGTCCGTGCTGCGCATCTCGGGCACGGCGACACGCTTCTCGCGGGCGCGCTCGATCAAGCGGAGCATCAGGTAGCGGGCACGCTCGCGCCCCCGCTCGTCGATGGCCGCGTCAAGCGACTCCAGCCATTCCGCGGTCTCCTCGGGATCGAAGTCCGGGACCTGACTCGGAAGGCCGCCAATGATGATCGGGTTGCGATCGGATCCGGAAGCCACGCTGTTCCTTCACTGTCGGTCGAAACTGAGGTGTGTCGCGCCGCCTCCATCGTGCTACCGCGCTCGGAGATCCGTCATCTCTACCGATCGGTAACCGTTCCGCCCGGTGGGCGGTACGGTCTGGTGGCGCGCGGAGCAGGCGCTCTTGCCTGCGCCCCGCACCACCGGGTGTTACGAACGAAGGTGGTCCGACCTGGTTGCCCGACCGTCCGATGGCGGGCGGTCGGGGTGAGGGCCAACAGGAGACTCTACGCCCGCGCACGCGCGGACCCGAATGCCGTTCGCATCTCGGGCACGCGTACGGCCTGTGGACCGGGGTCACCCGAAGCATCCTTGTCTCATGCAGAGAAGGGCAAATCGGTGTGATTCGCGACACGTCGACCGGCGTGTTCCCCTGCGACACGTCAACCTTTGGAGGGGATCGGGGGTCGGGTACTTGCGCGAACCGCCGCGCCCGTGTGGACTACGGCCAAGCCTCGGCAAGGATGCCGAGCCGAATACTGGAGGTTATTCCCGTGAGCGCGACCGCGGACCCCGCGGACAAGTCCAACCCGGCCCACCGTCTCGGTTTCGAGAAGGACCAGATCATCCAGGAGCTGGGGTACGACGAAGACAGTGACCAGGAACTCCGCGAGGGCATCGAGGAGATCACCGGGACGGATCTCGTCGACGAGGACTACGACGACGTCGCCGACGCCGTCCTGCTGTGGCACCGTGACGACGACGGAGATCTCACCGACTCCCTCGTCGACGCCCTGGAATACCTGGCCGAGGGCGGCCTGATCTGGCTGCTGACGCCCAAGACCGGCCGTGACGGTCACATCGAGGCCTCCGACATCGCCGACGCGGCCCGGACCGCCGGCCTCTCGCAGACCAGCTCGATCGCCATCGCCAAGGACTGGGCCGCCACCCGGCTGGCGACCAAGGCAGCCAAGGCGGGCAAGCGCTGAGCGCCCCGCGAGCCTGAGCCGCGATCCTGGGCCGGGCCCCGTTGGAGTTTCCTCCAGCGGGGCCCCGCCGTTTCGCGCCGCGGGCTGGATCCCCCGCCGGGGCCGCGTTCGCCGTGGGCGAAAGTGGCCGCTCCGGTCGCCGGCCGCCTCACCCGTTCGGCCGAATCGGTGCCAGTGAATGCGAGGATGGCGCTTCGCCGCGCCCGCCGCGCGGCCCTGTCGCGTCAGAAAGGTCCCACCATGGCCATCGAGGTCGGCACCGAGGCTCCGGACTTCGAGCTGAAGAACCAGCACGGCGAGCTGGTCAAGCTCTCCGACTTCCGGGGCGAGAAGAACGTCGTCCTGGTCTTCTACCCGTTCGCCTTCACCGGCGTCTGCACCGGCGAGGTCTGCGCGATCCAGAAGGAGCTGCCGCGCCTCCAGAACGACGAGGTGCAGGTGCTCGGGATCTCCAACGACTCCCCGTTCACCCAGCGCGTCTTCGCCGAGCAGGAGGGCCTGGACTACCCGCTGCTCTCCGACTTCTGGCCGCACGGCGAGGTCTCCCGGGCCTACGGCGTCTTCAACGAGGAGAAGGGCTGCGCGGTGCGCGGCACCTTCGTGATCGACAAGGCCGGCGTCGTGCGCTGGAGCGTCGTCAACGACCTGCCGGACGCGCGTGACGAGCAGGAGTACCTGAAGGTCCTCGGCGCGCTCTGACGCCCCCGGCGCACCCCTTCGCGGGTGCGCCCCACGGGCCCGTTCGCGGGTGCGCCCGACGGGCCCGGCGGGCTGTGGACCGACTGCGGGGAAGGCCGCGCAGATTCGAACAGCCACGCCGGGCCCGTTCCCTGCCCAGGACGGGAACCCGGCACTACGATCGGTCCGTTGGCTGGTCAGAGGCTCGGCGCAATCGCCGCCGACACCTCTGACCGCACCACGGGGGCACCAGGGGGTGCCTCCCGAATCTTGGAGGACCAGTGGGTGTCAGCCTGAGCAAGGGCGGCAATGTCTCGCTCACCAAGGAAGCCCCCGGCCTGACCGCCGTGGTCATCGGCCTTGGCTGGGACGTCCGTACCACCACCGGCACGGATTTCGACCTGGACGCCAGCGCCCTGCTCTGCAACGACCAGGGCAAGGTCGACAAGGACGGCAACTTCGTCTTCTTCAACAACCTGAAGAGCCCCGAGGGCTCGGTCGAGCACACCGGCGACAACCTGACCGGTGCGGGTGAGGGCGACGACGAGGCCATCAAGGTCAACCTGGCGACCGTCCCGGCCGACGTGCACAAGATCGTATTCCCGGTGTCGATCTACGACGCCGAGAACCGGACCCAGAACTTCGGCCAGGTCCGCAACGCGTTCATCCGCGTGGTGAACCAGGCCGACAACAACGAGCTGGCGCGCTACGACCTCTCCGAGGACGCCTCGACCGAGACCGCGATGGTCTTCGGCGAGCTGTACCGCAACGGCGCCGAGTGGAAGTTCCGCGCCATCGGCCAGGGTTACGCCTCCGGCCTGCGCGGCATCGCCCAGGACTTCGGCGTCAACGTCTGAGTCGGGCGGCGGGCCCTGCGGGCCTGACGAGGTACCACCGGGCCGGGGCGGCCGCGGACGCGAGGCGTCGGCGGCCGCCCCGGCTTCGTGCTGTCCCGGCGCACTGGAAGGATAGGAGTTCAGGAAGTTCAGCCGGCCGAGGGAGGCCGGGCGGGGCCACGGGGGAATAGACCTTGAGATGCGCCCCGGGAGGAAAGGGAGGAAGGACAGCCATGAGTGTCACGCTCGCCAAGGGTGGAAACGTCTCGCTCACCAAGGCCGCGCCGAATCTGACGCAGGTGCAGATCGGCCTCGGCTGGGACGCCCGCTCGACCACCGGTGCGCCGTTCGACCTCGATGCGAGCGCACTGCTCTGCTCGGGAGGCCGGGTGCTCGGTGACGAGTACTTCGTCTTCTACAACAACCTCAAGAGCCCCGAGGGCTCGGTCGAGCACACCGGCGACAACCTCACCGGTGACGGCGAGGGCGACGACGAGGTCGTACTGGTCAACCTGGACCTCGTCCCGCCGCAGGTGGACAAGGTGGCCTTCCCGGTGTCGATCTACGACGCCGAGTCGCGCCTGCAGAACTTCGGGCAGGTGCGCAACGCCTACATCCGGGTGGTCAACTCCCTGGACGGGCAGGAGATCGCCCGGTACGACCTCACCGAGGACGCCTCCAACGAGACCGCGATGATCTTCGGCGAGCTGTACCGCTACGCCGGCGAGTGGAAGTTCCGCGCGGTGGGCCAGGGCTACGCCTCGGGCTTGCGCGGCATTGCCCTCGATTTCGGCGTAAACGTACAGTAAAGGCCCGAAGCCCTGGTCGACGTGGTCGACGTTCTCGGCGCCATGAACTCGAAAGGTAACCAAGTCCCGTGTTCCTCCGCACCTTCGGCTGGTCATTCGCGATCACCGTCATCGGGCTGATCGCAGCCGGCCTGCTCTGGGGAGCTGAAGGATTCGGCATCGTGCTGATCCTCTCCATCCTGGAGATCTCCCTGTCGTTCGACAACGCGGTGGTCAACGCCACGGTGTTGAAGCGGATGAACCCGTACTGGCAGAAGATCTTCCTCACCGTCGGCGTGCTGATCGCCGTCTTCGGTATGCGGTTGATCTTCCCGCTGCTGGTCGTCGGCCTCACCGCGCACCTCAGTCCGGCGACGGTCATCGACCTCGCGCTCCACTCCGACAAGACGTACGAGGGTCTGACCTACGGCCAGTACCTGGAGGCCGCGAACCCGGCCATCGCGGCCTTCGGCGGCGTCTTCCTGTTGATGATCTTCCTCGACTTCGTCTTCGAGGAGAAGGACTACAACTGGCTGGCCTGGATCGAGCGTCCGCTGGAGAAGGTCGGCAAGCTGGAGGCCTTCTCGACGGTCGTCGCGCTGGTCACGCTGCTGCTGGCGTCCAACTTCTTCGCCGGGGAGCACGCCGAGACGGTGCTGCTGGCCGGTGTGCTCGGCCTGGTCACCTACCTCGCCGTGAACGGCCTCTCCTCGATCTTCGAGGCGGGCCTGGAGGAGGACGAAGAGGCGGAGGAGAAGGCGACGAAGTCCGGGAAGTCCATCGTCCAGGTGGGCGGAAAGGCCGCGTTCTTCCTCTTCATGTACCTGGAGGTGCTGGACGCGTCGTTCTCCTTCGACGGCGTCGTCGGCGCGTTCGCCATCTCCAGCGACATCTTCCAGATCACCCTGGGCCTCGGCATCGGCGCGATGTACATCCGCTCGCTGACCGTCTTCCTGGTCCGTCAGGGCACCCTGGACGACTACGTCTACCTGGAGCACGGCGCGCACTACGCGATCGGCGCGCTCTCGGTGATCCTGCTGGTCGGCATCGAGTACCACATCCCGGAGATCGTCACCGGCCTGATCGGTGTCGCCTTCATCGGTCTCGCCCTCGGCTCGTCGGTCCTGCGCAACCGCCGGGTGGCCGCCGAGGGTGGCGGGGGAGAACACGAACTGGTGAGCGCCGACAAGTAGCGCTCCGACCACGAGCCCCGGGACCCGTCCTCCTGGGTCCTGGGTCCGTGGGTGCTGCCGCTTCGGTCCGCGGAACGCACACGCGAACGGCCGCCCCCTTCCTGTGAGGGGGCGGCCGTTCGCGTGCTCCGGTGCGGTGCGTGCTCCGCTGGGTGGTGCGGTGCGGTGCGTGTTCCGGTGCGTGGCGCGTGCGCCGGGTGCGGGGTGTCGGCTGTCGCGTCGTCCCCGCCGAGGGTCAGCCGAGCTGCTGCTCGATGGCGCGCAGCTTGCGCTCCAGCGAGTCCAGCTTGGGCATCGACAGGGTGTCGTCGTCGGCCGTCAGGTCGATGGTCGAGCTGCGGTAGGACGACGACGAGGAACTGCTGCCGAGGTAGGACGAATCGCCGAGCGAGCCGGTCGAGGACGAGCCGACGGCGGCACGCGGCCGGCGGCCGGCCTCCAGGGCGCTCAACGACGAAGCGGGCTCCAGCGCGGAGCGGCCGGCCTGGGAGGTGGCGTCGGCGTCAGCGGCTAGGGCAGGCTCCGAAGCGCTCGGGCCGTCTCCGGCAGCGGTGAGCGCGGGCACCTGACGGCCGCCGCGGGCCCGGGCGAGCATGCCACCCTGACGGGAGATGGCCTTGAGCTCGGCGCGCTCGCGGCGGTCGGCGCTGCGGGCGCGCAGCTTGGCCGCCTCCTTCGCCTGGCGCTCCTCGCGCACCTCCTCGACCGCCTCGTCCAGGCTGCGGACGTTCTCCAGCAGCATCAGCGACCAGGCGGCGTAGGTCTCGCGGGGGGCGCGCAGCCAGCGCACGATGCGGATCTGCGGCAGCGGCCGCGGGACGAGGCCCTGCTCGCGCAGCGCGGCCTTGCGGGTCTGCTTCAGCGCCCGGTCGAACAGGATCGCGGCCGAGATGGACATGCCGGAGAAGAACTCCGGGGCGCCGTCGTGCGACATGCCGCGCGGGGCGTGCACCCAGTTGAACCAGGCCGAGGCGACCGCGAACACCCAGACCAGCAGGCGGGAGCCGAGCGCCGCGTCACCGTGGCTGGCCTCGCGCACGGCGAGCACCGAGCAGAACATCGCGGCGCCGTCCAGGCCGAACGGGACGAGGTACTCCCAGCCGTTGGACAGGCCCAGGTTCTCCTTGCCGAAGCCCACCAGGCCGTGGAACGACAGCGCGGCCGCGACGCCGGCGCAGCAGAACAGCAGGACGTAGGAGGAGATCCCGTAGATCATCTCCTTGCGCCGGCGGCGCTCCTCGGTGCGCTCCCAGGAGTCGCCCGACTCCTCGTTCCTGGTGGTGTTCTTGAAGCGCAGCGTCGCCACCAGGATGGCGGTGAACAGCAGGGCTGCGCCGCCGATGACGGTCCAGACCAGCTGTATGGAGGTCAGGTTCATTGCGGGTCGGGCCTCGGGTTTCCGCAGGGGACAGGTCACAGTGCGACACAGGCGATCAGATCCCGTCGTCGGGACAGGGCCTGACGGTGCGTCCTTGCCGCCGGGCGTGCCCGCCGCGCCCGGGCGGGGGCGGTCGGGACACCTGTGCGGCTAGACGATATCG
Source organism: Kitasatospora sp. NPDC050463 (assembly GCF_040655255.1). NCBI lineage: Bacteria > Bacillati > Actinomycetota > Actinomycetes > Kitasatosporales > Streptomycetaceae > Kitasatospora > Kitasatospora sp. NPDC050463. The sequence goes on along the minus strand of NZ_JBFAJO010000009.1, from coordinate 76,038 downwards.
CGTCCGAAGGGGCGGCATGTTACGGGAGGGGAGCTTCGCCCCGCCAGCCGACCCGCCGTCGGCCGCCGACCGGCTGCTGTCCGGGTCGGGAGATGCCCGTCGGTGCCGCGTCAGTTGCCGTGCCGGCGCTCCGCCGGCGGCCCGTCGGTGCCGTGGGCGGTGTCCGGTTCACGCTGGTGGGTAGGGAGTTCGGGTACCCGGCGGACGGGCTGATGCCGGATCATTGAGCGGCGGACCGTCGGACCGACTGACGGCCCCTGGGGGAGGACTGGGATGGCCTCGATTTGGGAGTACCTGCGCGGGGAGCGGAACACCCTCGACCCGGGCGGGCAGCACAAGATCACGCTCACCAAGTCGACGCCGCAGCACGCGATCACCGGGGCTGCGGCCACCACCGGCTACCTCTACGTCAACCTGCACTGGACGACCCGGATAGGAGCACCGCGCGCCTCCGGCCGGGACACGCTCAAGCGCTGGTTCAGCCCCCACATCCTCAGCCCGATGGAACCGGACGCCCAGCAGGGCGCCCAGCTCAACGTCGACCTCGACCTGGCCTGCATGTACGAACTCTCGGACGGCAGCCGGGGCGTGGTCCAGCCGCTCGGCGGCTACTTCGGGGACCTCCAGCGCGCGCCCTACGTCAAGCTCAGTGGTGACGACCAGTACGGGGCGCCGTCCGGCGAGACGATGTACGTGAACCTGGAGAAGAAGGACCAGTTCAAGCGGCTGCTCATCTTCGTCTACATCTATGACGGCACCCCCGCGTTCGAGCAGGCCAACGCGGTGGTGACGATCGTGCCGCAGACCGGTCCGCGGATCGAGATCAAGCTGGAGGAGCGTGCCGCGGCCGCGCGCTCCTGCGCGGTGGTGCTGATCGAGAACGCCGGGGACAACCAGCTGACGGTGCGCCGCGAGGTGCGCTACGTCAGCGGCTTCCAGGCGGACATCGACCGGCTGTACGGCTTCGGGATGCAGTGGCAGCGGGGCTACAAGAACCCCTCGGGGCCGGAGTAGCCGCGCGGGCCGGGGCCCCGGGTTCCGGGCCCCGGGCCCGGGGCCGGTGCGGCGGTCGGGTGCCCAGCTCCGGTTGCTGCGGCTCCGGGTCTCGCGGTCGGGCCCCGGGCTGGTGCGGCGGCCGTCAGCGGGGCTGGAACTGCGGACCCTGCGGCGGCAGCGCGAACTCCTCGGTGGCGGCCGGGGACTGGGGAGCCTGCGGTGCGGGCTGCTGCACCGGCGGCTGCTGGGGCTGCGGGGCGGTGTTCGGCGGGGGGTAGCCGTAGCCGCTCTGCTGTTGCGGTGCGAGCTGCTGCGGGTAGCCGTAGCCGGGGGCCGGGTGCTGCGGTGGATAGGTCTGCGGCGGCGCCTGGTGGGCCGGCTGGGGGTAGCCGTAACCGGGGCGCGGCGCCTGCTGCGGGTAGCCGTAGCCGCCCTGCTGCTGAGGGGCCTGCGGCGGATAGCCGTACCCCGGCTGCTGGGCCGGGGGCGCCGGTGGGAGGGTCGGCGCGGTCGTCGGCATCGCGGGTGGGGCGGGCGGCGGCGGAGGAGTGTTCGCGGGTACGGCCGCGGCCGGCGACGACGCGGGTGGCTGCGGGGCGGTGAGGGGGACGGCGGGAGCCAGGGTGTACGTGCCCGGCTCGGGCCGCGGGGCCGGACGGGGATCCGGCAGGGCGGCGCGCGGGTCCGCCCCCGGACCGGGCCGGCCCGGCTGGTCGGCCGGCCCGGCGTCCTGGGGCCCGCCCGCGGCGTCCTCCACGGTGATCCCGAAGTCGGTGGCCAGGCCGATCAGACCGGTGGCGTAGCCCTGGCCGACGGCCCGGAACTTCCACGACCCCGACCGGCGGTAGAGCTCGCCCGCGACCAGCGCGGTGACGTCGTCGTTCTCGGGCATCGCGAACTCGGCGAGCGCGGCGGCGCCCTCCCCGGCGCCGGCGTCGAAGAGCAGCAGGCGCAGCCCGGTCACCGTGCGGAACGAGCCGCCCTCGGAGGAGCCGGCCAGGACCACCCGGTCCACCTCGGGCGGCAGCTTGGCGAGCTCGGCCTCCACGGTGTCGGCGATCTCGGTGCCGGCGGAGGTCTGCTGCTTGGGCAGGTGGCGCACCTGCCCCGAGGGGTGTCTCGGCTGGTTGTAGAAGACGAAGTCGGCATCGGAACGAACCCTGCCGTCGGCGCCGAGGAGCAGCGCGGAGGCGTCCACGTCCGGCGCACCGGGCGTGGCGCTCCAGCGCAGCACGGCGCGGACCGCCGCCACCGGCAGTGCGATGTTGGCGCCCTTGGCCATCACGTGCGTCATAGCCGACCATCCTGCCCGTTCGCCACCCCTTCGGACAACGTGACCGGAGGTGGCGAAACCGTGGGACTTTGCCAATGCTTGCGCTTTGTGAAGCGGAGGGTAATCTTCCGAGAATTCGATGTTTCGGAATCGCATTCGACCGGAAGTCGTCCGTACGATGGGCCCTCAGAGGGTCCCGGGGGGTTCGGCAGGGGGGATCAGCAGCGTGCGCCCGGGAACCACCGGGCCCGGTGGACCGGTTAACCATCGTGACGCCCCGCACCCCGCAGCGGTGCCCGACGGCTCGCACCCCGACCTTCCGCAGCCCGACCTCACACCGGGATCGTGGCCCCCTCCGAGCATCCTCCCGCACTCTCCGAGCACCTCCCTGCACCGCCACCCCCCGGTACCTCCGCGCACGGCCCCAGCACCTCCCCGCACGCCCCCAGCACCTCCCCGCACGTCTCTGAGCACGAACCCCGCCGGATCGGCGGCCGCAACCCTGAGGAGAGCACCATGCGCCATTTCGGCCACCTCGCCGACGACGTACGCGGCCGGCTCTTCCTCGAACAGCCCCGGGCGTTCTCCGCGGAGAGCGACGCGGCCGTCCTGGCCACCGCGCTCGGCGCGACCCTCTACAGCCCCGCCACCAGGCCCACGCTGGGCACGGACATCCGGAAGCAGGCCGGTCGGGGCGTCGTCTCGATGGTGCTCTGCCTGGAGGACGCGATCGCCGACCACGAGGTGACCGCCGCCGAGGCCAACCTGGTGGTCCAGCTCGGCGAGCTGTTCGACGAGCTGCGCGGCGCGTCCCGGGGCGACGCGTCCGGCGCGGCGCTCGACGAGCTGCGGGATGAGCGGCGGGCCCGCGGTGAGGTGCGCGCCGAGGCGCCCGGCGGGTGGTTGGGAGAGGTCCGGGGAGTGGCCTCCGAACCGGCCGGAACCGTCGAAACCTTCACTGCTTGCGCACAAGACCTGCCCCTCCTCTTCATTCGGGTCCGCGCCGCCTCCCAGATCACCGACCTCGCCGACCGGCTCGGCCCCGCGATCGGGCTGCTGACCGGTTTCGTGCTGCCGAAGTTCACCGAGGAGAGCGGCGGCGAGTTCCTGGAGGCGCTCGCCGACGCCGAGGCGGCCACCGGCCGGCGGCTGTTCGCCATGCCCGTGCTGGAGTCCCCCGAGCTGGCCCACCTGGAGACCCGCCGCGAGCAGCTGTTCGGGATCGCCCGGCTCCTCGACAAGTACCGCGAGCGCGTCCTCGCCGTCCGCCTCGGTGTCACCGACCTCTGCTCCGCGTACGGGCTGCGCCGCTCGGCCGACCTCACCGCGTACGACGTCGCCCTGGTCGCGGCGGTGATCGGAGACGTGGTCAACGTGCTCGGCCGGGCCGACGGCACCGGATTCACCGTGACCGGGCCGGTCTGGGAGTACTTCCCCGTGCAGGAGCGGATGTTCAAGCCCCAACTGCGCCGCACCCCGTTCGCCGAGGCGGAGCCCTCAGGGGAGGCGGTGCGCCAGCGGATCATCGAGCACGACCTGGACGGCCTGATCCGCGAAATCGAGCTCGACCGGGCCAACGGGCTGCTCGGCAAGACCTGCATCCACCCCAGCCACGTCCCCGCCGTGCACGCACTCTCCGTGGTCACCCACGAGGAGTACAGCGACGCCCGGGACATCCTGGACCAGGAGCGCGGTGGCGGCGGGGTACTCCGATCGGCGTACACCAACAAGATGAACGAGGCCAAGCCGCACCGGGCATGGGCGGAGCGGGTGATGCTGCGCGCCGAGGTCTTCGGGGTGGCGCGGGAGGACGTGAGCTTCGCCGAGCTGCTCTCGGCCTGCCTCTGCGGCTGACCACACGGGCCGGGTGGCCGTCCGGCCTGCGCGTCCCCGACCTGTACGACCTGTACGGCTGGCACGACCGGCACCACCTGTACGACCTCGCTCCGACTGCACGCATCGCACCGATCGCACGACTCGCACCATCGAAGGCAGGACCAGTAGTGACAGCACAGCAAGAGTGGACCGGCCGCTGGGTGGCCGACCGGGCGGGCGTCGCCCTGACCGGATCGGACCGCCTCCCCGAACTGGTCGGCCTGGCCCTGCGCGAGAACCCCAAGCGCGCCCACCTGCTGGTCTCCACCGTGCTCGGCAAGCACGTCCCGCAGCGCCCCTCCGTGGTGCACGGCGCGGGTCTCGACCTCGGACGCCGGGTTCGCGAGCTGCTGGGCGAGGAGACGGCCGCCCGCGCCGTGGTGCTCGGCTACGCCGAGACGGCCACCGGCCTCGGCCACAGCGTCGCCGACGGCCTGGACGCCCCCTACCTGCACTCCACCCGCCGCCCGGTCGCGGGGGTGACCCCGGTCGGCGGCTTCGAGGAGGAGCACTCGCACGCCACCTCCCACCTGCTGCTGCCCGCCGACCCCGCGCTGCTGGCCGGGGACGGCCCGCTCGTCCTGGTGGACGACGAGTTCTCCACCGGCAACACCGTGCTCAACACCATCCGCGAGCTGCACGCGCACCACCCGCGCGACCACTACGTGGTGGTCGCCCTGGTCGACCTGCGGGACGAGGCCGACCGCCGCCGGCTGGCCGACACCGCCGCCGAACTCGGTACCCGGCTCGACCTGGTCGCCACCGCCGGCGGCGGTGTCGCGCTGCCCGGTGACATCCTCGCCCGCGCCGAGCGGCTGATCGCCGAGGTCGGTCCGGCCCCGGAGCCGCCCCCCGCCGCCCCCGCCCCGCTGGTGCGGGTCGCCCTCGACTGGCCCGACGGCCTGCCCGACGGCGGGCGGCACGGCTTCAGCGCCGTGCACCGGTCGCAACTCGAAGCCGCTCTCCCGGGGTTGGCCGCCCAACTGGCCGTCGCGCTGGAGCCGGCCGAGGGCGGCCGGGTGCCGGAGCCGGCCGGGTCGGGGCGGGCGCTCGCGACGGCCGGGTCGGGGCGGGTGCTGGTCCTCGGCTGCGAGGAACTGATGTACGCGCCGCTGCGCCTCGCCGGCGCCCTCGCGGACCGCCTCGCGAACGGCGAGGAACGGGTCCGCTACTCCACCACCACCCGCTCGCCCGTCCTCGCGGTGGACGACCCGGGCTACGCGATCCGTACCCGGCTCTCCTTCCCCGCCCACGACGAACCTCAGGACAGGGGTTCGCGCGAGCGCTACGTCTACAACGTCGCCCCCGGCGTCGACCCGGCCCGCCGCTTCGACGCGGTCGTGCTGGTGATCGACGACGTTTCCGACACCACCGAACTGCACGAGGGCGAGCGGTCCCTGCTCGGTCAGCTGCGGCAGGTCACCGACCGGGTGGTCCTCGCCGTGCTGCCGTCGCACCGGCCCTCCCGCCTGCCCTCCGGTCCGTCTCCCGCGCTGTCCGCCGCCCTGCCCGCGCCGCTCCACGGCCCGGGGTTCTCGTCCTACCGCGCCGACGAGGTGTCCTGGCTGCTCAAGGACCTCTCCGACGTCCCGCTGGAGGCTCCCACCGAGGAACGCGAGGAGGCCGTCCAGAACGGCGGCGCCCACTACGCGGAATCCCTGCCGGTCGAGTACCAGCCCAGCCCCGAGTACCAGGAGCTGTTCCACCAGGCGCTGCGGATCTCCGCCCGCCGGATCGCGCTCGCCGTCGGCACCGTCGCGGAGACACTGGTACGCGAGCGCGGTCGCGGTCTCGTACTGGCCTCGCTGGCCCGGGCCGGTACCCCGGTGGGGGTCCTGATCCGCCGCTGGCTGGCCTTCGCGCACGGCCTGGACACCCCGCACTACGCGGTCTCGATCATCCGCGGCCGGGGCCTGGACCCGGTCGCCGTGCGATACCTGGACGCCCACCACAACGCCCCCGACGTGGTGTTCGTCGACGGATGGACCGGCAAGGGCGCGATCACCCGCGAGCTCGCCGAGGCCCTGGCCGGCACCGCGTTCGACCCCGAGCTGGCCGTCCTCGCCGACCCCGGTCGCTGCGTGCGCACCTACGGCACCCGGGACGACTTCCTCATCCCGTCCGCCTGCCTCAACTCGACCGTCTCCGGCCTGATCTCCCGTACCGTGCTGCGCGCCGACCTGATCGGACCGGACGACTTCCACGGCGCCAAGCACTACACCGAGCTGGCCGGCGGGGACGTCTCCGGCGCCTTCCTGGACACCGTCGCCGACCACTTCGCCGAGGTGCGGAGCGAGGTGCGGGCGGCAGCCGACCGGCTCGCCGCCGAGGACCGCACCCCCGACTGGGCGGGCTGGGCCGCCGTCGAGCGGATCAGCGCCGAGTACGGCATCGACAACGTCAACCTGGTCAAGCCCGGCGTCGGCGAGACCACCCGGGTCATGCTGCGTCGCGTGCCCTGGCGGGTGCTGGCCCGGCGCGGCACCGGCGCCGATCTCGACCACGTCCGTCTGCTCGCCGCCCAGCGCGGCATCCCCGTCGAGGAGGTGGACGACCTGCCGTACTCGTGCGTCGGCCTGATCCACCCCCGCTACAGCCGCGGAGCGACCGGCGCCTCCGGCACGGCCGTCCTGGCGAAGGAGTCCTGAGCCCGATGAGCAGTCCCCGTGGTTTCCTGGTCGCGAGCGACCTCGACCGCACCCTGATCTACAGCAACCGCGCCCTCGCCCTGGACGTGCCCGACCGTCTCGCACCGCGGTTGCTCTCCGTCGAGGTGCACGACGGCAAGGCGCTCTCGTTCATGACCGAGCAGGCCTCCGAAATGCTCGTCGAACTCGCCCGCGAGGCGCTCCTCGTCCCCGCCACCACCCGGACCAGGACCCAGTACGAGCGGGTCAACCTGCCCGGCCCGACGCCCGGCTGGATCCCCGCCTACGCGATCTGCAGCAACGGCGGCCGGCTGCTCGTCGACGGCGTCCCGGACGAGGACTGGCAGGCCGAGGTGGCCGGCCGGCTGGCCACCGCCTCGGTGCCGCTGGCAGAGGTGGTCGAACACCTGGCCCTGTGCGCGGACCCGGAGTGGACGCACAAGCGGCGGGTCGCCGATGAACTCTTCGCCTACCTGGTCGTGGAACGCGCCGAGCTGCCAGCCGGCTGGCTCGACGAGCTCACCGGCTGGTGCGCCGAACGTGGCTGGACCGTCTCGCTGCAGGGCCGCAAGGTGTACGCGGTGCCGGCGCCGCTGAGCAAGAGCGCGGCGCTGGCCGAGGTCGAGCGGCGGGTCGGCGGGGCCACGGTGCTGGCCGCCGGCGACTCACTGCTCGACGCGGACCTGCTGCTCGCCGCCGACGCCGCCTGGCGCCCCGGCCACGGCGAACTCGCCGACAGCGGCTGGAGGGCCCCCGGCGTCACCGCCCTCGACCAGGTGGGCGTGGCGGCCGGGGAGGAGATCATCCGTCAGTTCCTGGCCCGCGTCCGGGGCGGGGTGGACACCGGCCCGGTCGAGGCAGTCGTCAACGGCTGAGGCCTCGGCCCCGGACGTTCCGCGCCCCGCTCAGCCGCAGCAACCGCCGCCGCAGCAGCCGCCGCCCCCGCCACCGGACGGGGCCTGCTGCGCGGCGCCGCCGGACGCGCCACCGGTGACGGCGACGGCCGACAGCAGCTTCACGGTGTCCTCGTGTCCCTGCGGGCAGACCGCGGGGTCGTTGGCCTGCGCCATCGTGCGGCGGAGTTCGAAGGTGGCGCCGCAGGAGCGGCAGCGGAAGTCGTAGCGTGGCATACCCGCAGGGTAGCCCGGTGCGGACCGGCGGCGCAGGGTGCCCGGGTCGGTGGTGCGGTGCGTTACCGGTGCTCCTGCGCCTCAACGGTGCCCTGCGCCTCTGGTGCTCCTGCGTCAACGGTGCCCTGCGTTACCGGTGTCCGCCCAGGTCCTCCCGGATCAGCTCCACCACCTGCGCCGCCGTCTCCCGCACCGCCGCCAGCTCGGTCAGGAAGTGCCAGTAGTCGGGGTGCCGGCCGGCGGCCTCCAGCGCCGCCACCGCGCCGTCCAGCCGACCGACTGCCGTGTCCAGCGGAGCCGCGTGCCGCGGATCCGGCGCCTGCCGCCCCGCCATCGCGAGCCGCTGGGCGTCCCGGAGCGCGAACCGGGTCCGCTCGATCTCCCGGTTCGGATCGTGCTGCACCTCGTTCAGCTGCCGCAGCCGCTCGTTCACCGCGGCCACCGAGCCGTCCGCCGTGTCCAGCAGGGCGCGCACCGTGCCGATAGCGCCGGTCGCATCCGCCCAGCGCTGCTCGTCGCGCGCCCGCGCCGCCTCGGCGAGCTTCTGCTCTGCCGCGTGCCCCGCCTCCGCCACCTGGTCCGGCACCCGCTGGAGGTCCTGCCAGCAGGCCGTGGAGAACCGCCGCCGCAGCTCGCTCAGTGCCGGCTCCACCGTGGCGGCCTTGGTCTCCAGCGCCTGGATCCGGGTCCGCAGGCTGGCCACCCGCCGGTCGATCTCCCGCGCGCGCTCCGGCAGGTGCTCCGCGTCCGCCGCGATCGCGTCGGCCCGCTCCTTCACCTGCTCCGCACGCTGCAGCGTGGCGGCCACCCCGTGCCGGCCGGCCCCCTCGTTCAGCCGACCCAGCTCCGGGCTCAGCTCGGCCAGCCGGGCAGCCAGATCGTCCGCCCGCAGCCCCGCGCCGCGCACCTCCTCCAGCGTGGTGGCCGCGGTCAGCAACGCCCGCTTCGCCTGCTCCACCGCCGGGGTCACCCGCATCAGCTGCGACTCGGCGCGCTGAAGGACCGGCTGCAACCGCTGCAGGAAGTCGTTCAGCTCCGCCTGCGCCGCGCCCAGCTGCCCCTTCACGTCCTGCAACTGGTGCCGGGCGCGCGCCGCCGCACCGGACTCCAACTCCTCGGCGTCCAGGTCGTGCGCGTCCAGTGCCGCCAGGTAGTTCACGGTGACCTGGTCGACCCGGCCGGAGATCGCCTCGAAGTCCGCTGCCGCCCGTCGCGCCGTCGCACCATCCTCCGCCGCGCGCACCGTCTCCACCGCCAGCCGCACCTCGCGCTGGGCGGAGTCCAGCTCGTAGAACGCCTGCTGCGCCGCGTCCCGGGCCGCCTTCGCGTCCGCTCGCACCCCCTCGCCGCCCCGCCGGCCCCACCAGCCCCCGCCGGCACCGAACGACGCTGCCCCGGCGGCACCCAGCGCACCCGCTACCACCAGCGGCAGCACCAGTGCCTCGGCCACCGCACTCCCCGGCCGCCGCCCCCGCCCACTCCCGCCGGCCACCCTCACTGCGCGCTCCCTGTTCCGACCGCTGATCCACTGCCCATTGTTCCCGATCGCCCCACCACACCGGCACCCCTACCCGTCCCGATCCCCGGCCACCTGCACCACACCACCCCGCGAACCAGGTACCCTAGGCAGTCGTCGTGCCCCCACCGGGCCGCGATGGGGGGCGCGTAGCTCAGTGGTAGAGCGCTGCTCTTACAAAGCAGATGTCGGCGGTTCGAAACCGTCCGCGCCCACAGATGAGAAGGGCCAGTTCGGAGGAGTGATCCTCACGAACTGGCCCTCGGTCGTTTCCGGGCTCTCAGTCGGCCTGTGCCATCGGCGTGCCAAGTGCCTCCGGCGGCGGGTCCTGCCGGCCGAGAGCCTCACGGACGGCTTCACCTCTTTCCACCGCCGTCCCAGGCCGGGCGGTACGCGCGCCGAACCGTGGTGACGGCGGGGGCGATCTCACAGCGCGTCGCACGTGCCGAGCGGCAGCAACTGGTGGAGAGGGTGCCGGGGGAGCCGGGGGAGAGCGGACACCGAGCGGTCCTCGACTCGCTGACGGCGGCCGGGCGCGCGCTCGTCGAGCCGTCGGTGGACGTCGGACGTGCGGGGGAGGGCGGGCCGAATGATCATCGGGGGAACGGGTAGCCCCCGGGGATGATCGGAGGTGATCGCTGATGGACGGACGGACTCCAGCGGCCGGGGAGGCCACAACTGCCGCGCCGGGTGAGAGCCGGGCCGAGCTGTCGGCCCGGCTCAACTGGTTGCGGGCGGCTGTGCTGGGGGCCAACGACGGGGTGGTGTCGACGGCGGGCATCGTGACCGGGGTGGCCGGGGCGTCCGGGTCGCGGACGGCGTTGGCGGTGGCGGGCGTGGCCGGTCTGCTGGCCGGAGCGATGTCGATGGCGGCCGGGGAGTACGTCTCGGTCAGCACCCAACGGGACACCGAGCAGGCCGCGTTGGCGAAGGAGCGGCGTGAGCTGGCGGAGGATCCGGAGGGGGAGCTGGACGAGCTGACCGACTTCTTCCGTAGTGCCGGGCTGGACGACGCGCTGGCCCGTGAGGTGGCCGTGGAGCTCACCGAGCGGGACGCGCTGGTCGCGCACGCGCACACCGAGCTGGGGATCGATCCGACGGTGCTGACCAATCCTTGGCAGGCGGCGTTCGCCAGTGCCGCCGCCTTCACCCTGGGCGCGTTGGTGCCGCTGCTCGCGGTCCTGCTGTCGCCGGCGTCCTGGCGGCTGGGGGTGACGGTCCTGGCCGTGCTGCTCGCGCTCACCGCGTCGGGCTGGGTGAGCGCCGGGCTGGGCGGGGCCGGGCCGGTGCGGGCGGTGCTGCGGAACGTGGCGGGCGGCACGCTGGCGATGGCCGTCACCTACAGCGGTGGTGTGGTGCTCGACCAGCTGACCGGTTCCTGACGGGACTCCGAGGCGCAGCCGACCGGGTCTGCCCGGGAGGCGGGCACCGGGGGGCTGTGTTTGTGTGAGCCCAGACTGCTTGGGAGAGGTGAACCACGGTGACCATGCCCCCGTTCGGATCGAGCGACCCGTTCTCCGACCTGCTCAGCCGGTTCTTCGGAATGAGCCCGATGGCCTCCCCGCCCGCCGTGCAGCGGGTGCCGATCGGGCGGCTCCTGAGCGAGTCGTCGCAGGAGTTGCTGGCGCTCGCCGCGCATCGCGCCACCGAGGACGGAAGCAGCGACCTCGACACCGCGCACCTGGTCTGGGCCGCCACCCGGGTGGATGCGTCGCGGCGGATGCTGGAGCGGGCCGGCATCGACGCCGACCAGCTCGCCGAGGACCTGGGCAAGGAGTTGCCGTCCGGGGTCGGAGCGCAGGCGCCGGAGGGTCGACCCGCGCTCACGCCGTCCGCCAAGCGTGCGCTGCTCGCCGCGCACGCCCGTTCACAGGAGGCCGGCGCCTCGTACATCGGGCCGGAGCACATCCTCGGCGCGCTGCTGGAGGAGGAGCGCTCGGGTGCGGGTGTGGCCCTGCGCAACGCGGCGCCCTCGCAGGAGGCGCTGCGCACGGTGATGGAGGGGCGTGGGACGGGTGGTGAGCGCAGCAGTACCGGCGCGCACCCGAGCCAGACGCCCACCCTGGACGAGTACGGCCGCGACCTGACCGACGAGGCGCGGGCGGGCCGGCTGGATCCGGTGGTCGGGCGGGCGGAGGAGATCGAGCAGACCGTTGAGATCCTCTCCCGCCGGACCAAGAACAACCCGGTGCTGATCGGTGAGCCGGGCGTCGGCAAGACCGCCATCGTGGAGGGTCTGGCCCAGCGGATCGTCTCCGGGGACGTGCCGCAGAGCCTCCGCGACAAGCGGGTGGTGGCTCTCGACCTCACCGGGCTGGTGGCGGGTTCCAAGTACCGGGGCGAGTTCGAGGAACGGCTGAAGAGCGTGATCGACGAGGTCACGGCGGCCGAGAAGAGCGTGATCCTCTTCCTGGACGAGCTGCACACCGTGGTCGGTGCGGGGGGCGGGGGCGAGGGTTCGATGGACGCGGGCAACATCCTCAAGCCGGCCCTGGCACGCGGTGAGTTGAGCGTGGTGGGCGCCACCACCCTGGACGAGTACCGCAAGCACGTGGAGAAGGACGCCGCGTTGGAGCGCCGCTTCCAGCCGGTGCTGGTGCCCGAGCCGAGCGTCGAGGAGACGATCGAGATCCTGCACGGGCTGCGTGACGCGTACGAGGCGCACCACCAGGTGCGGTTCACCGACGAGGCGCTGGATGCCGCGGCGAGCCTCTCCGACCGCTATGTCAGTGACCGCTTCCTGCCCGACAAGGCGATCGACCTGCTCGACCAGGCCGGTGCGCGGGTGCGGCTGCGCAGTCTGAGCGGTTCCACGGAGGCGATGCCGGTGCAGGAGCGGATCACCAAGCTGCGCCGGGAGTTGGAGGAGGCCGTCTCGGACGAGGAGTTCGTGCGGGCCGCCAACCTGAAGACCGAGCTGAGGCAGACCGAGGAGGAGCTGGCCGCGATCACGGAGTCGCGCGAGAAGGTCGTCGCGGTCACCGCGGAGGACATCGCGCAGGTGCTCTCGGGCCGGACCGGCATCCCGGTCGCCGAGCTCAACGCGACCGAGCGCGAGCGGCTCCTCAAGCTGGAGGAGCACCTGCACCAGAAGGTGATCGGGCAGAACCAGGCGGTCACGGCGGTCGCCCAGGCGGTGCGGCGCGGCCGGGCCGGGATGGGCGATCCGGAGCGGCCGACCGGGTCCTTCCTGTTCCTCGGGCCGACCGGCGTCGGCAAGACCGAGCTCGCGAAGGCGCTGGCCGCGCTGCTGTTCGGGGACCCGGACCGGATGATCCGCTTCGACATGAGCGAGTTCCAGGAGAAGCACACCGTCTCCCGGCTGGTCGGCTCCCCGCCCGGGTACGTCGGTTATGACGAGGCGGGGCAGCTCACCGAGGCGGTCCGCCGCAAGCCGTACAGCGTGCTGCTGTTCGACGAAGTGGAGAAGGCGCATCCGGACGTCTTCAACCTGCTGCTCCAGGTGCTGGACGACGGGCGGCTGACGGACGCCCAGGGGCGTACGGTCGATTTCCGCAACACCGTGGTGATCATGACCAGCAACATCGGGTCGCAGCGGATCCTCGACCACGCGGGCGACGTGGACGAGATCAGGGACGACCTGATGCGGGACCTGCGGACGCACTTCCGGCCGGAGTTCCTCAACCGGATCGACGAGGTGATCGTCTTCCACGCGCTCTCCCGCGACGACCTCCTCAAGGTGGTCGACCTGATGCTGGAGCGCAGCCGGCGCCGGCTGAAGGCGCAGGGCGTGCGCCTGGAGGTCACCGACGAGGCCGAGGAGTGGCTGGTGAACCGTGGCTACCAGCCGGAGTTCGGGGCGCGGCCGCTGCGCCGCACCATCCAGTCGGAGCTGGACAACCGGATCTCCAACCTGCTGCTGGACGGCACGGTGCAGGAGGGGGACACGTTGATCGCGGAGGTGGACGCCGGAGAACTGGTGGTGGCGCTGGCCCGGCCGGAACCCTCGGCGACGGCGGAGGAGGCCCAGGCGAAGGCCGCCGAGTCGCGGTAGCGGCGGAGAGTCGGCCTCGCCGGGTGGACCCGGACCGGCCGGCGCGCTTCGGACGTACTCCCGCGGGAGTACGCCCGAAGCCCACTCCCGGGTGACGCGGTGGGGTGCGCCCGGGGTCTAGCCTTCCGGGCATGACGCCGCGTACACCCCAGTCACCGCGGGCGCGCCCCGGACCGTCGTCGGAGGAGCCGCCCGTGTCGCATGGGCTTACCGGGCCGTCGTCGGAGGAGCCGCCGGTGCCGGAGGAGGGCCCCGGTCCCGGCGGGCGTGCCGCGTCCGCGCGCGGGCTCGGCGCACTCGCGAACGGGCAGGCCGAGCCCTGGCGCCCGCCCTGGGTGCGGGCCGCGAAGGCGGGCTGGCCGGTGGCAGCGGCGCTCGTCATCGCGGCGGTGCAGGTGGTCGGGTCCACGGTGGCCGGGCGGCACCAGAGCGGGCGGGCTCCGCTGGACGCGTTCGGCTACCTGTTGCTGCTGCTCGGGCCGGCCCTGTTGGTGCTGCGCCGCCGGTGGCCGGTGGCGGCGGTGGCGGGCAGTTCGGCCGTCACCGCGCTGTACCTGGTGGCCGGCTATCCGTACGGGCCGGTCTTCGTCAGCTGGGTGATCGCCTGCTGCGTGGCGGTCGCCGCCGGCCACCGGCGGGCCGCCTGGGCCGGCCTCGGCGGGGTCTATCTCGCCCATGTGGTGATCACCTTCGTACTGCCGGCCGACTGGCTGCGCACGGCGCCGGTGTCGATCGCGTGGTGGCAGGAGCTGGGGCTGGTGGCCTGGCTGCTGCTGGTGCTGTCGGTCGCCGAGATCATTCGGTTCCGGCGGGAGCAGATGGCCGCCCACCGGGAGTTCCGGCAGCAGCAGGAGCAGCGCCGGGTCGACGAGGAGCGCCTACGGATGGCACGGGAGTTGCACGACATCCTGGCGCACAGCCTGTCGCTGATCAGCGTCCAGGCCGGGGTCGCGCTCGAACTGATCGACAGCAGGCCGGAGCAGGCCCGTACGGCGCTGGCCACGATCAAGGCGACTAGCAAGGAGGCCCTTGGCGAGGTCCGCCAGGTGCTCGGGACGCTGCGCGGACCGGGAGCCGCGGCGCCGCGCGGCCCGGCGCCCGGGCTGGCCCGGCTCGACGAGCTGACCGAGCAGGCCGAGCGGGTCGGCCTGGCGGTGGAGGTGCGTGAGACGGGCGAGCGGCGTGCACCGGCAGCCGGCGTCGACCTGACGGCCTTCCGGATCGTTCAGGAGGCGCTGACCAACGTGATTCGGCACTCGGTCGCCCGGCAGGCGACCGTCGGCCTGGACTGGACCGACCCGGCTGCCCTGGTCGTCACGGTCGACGACCCGGGCCCGGCCGCCACCGGCGACGCGGGCGGCAGCGGCAGCGGGCTGACCGGGATGCGGGAGCGGGTCGCCGCGTTCGGCGGCACCATCACGGCAGGGCCGCTGGCGGGCGGCGGATTCAGGGTCCGGGCGACGCTGCCCACGACCGGGGTGGAGGACGCGTGATCAGGGTCCTGCTGGCGGACGACCAGCTGCTGGTGCGGGCGGGCTTCCGGGCGCTGCTCGACCAGCAGGACGACCTCACCGTGGTCGGCGAGGCGGACGACGGCGAGGCCGCCGTGCGCCTCGCCCGCGAACTGCGCCCCGACGTCGTCCTGATGGACATTCGGATGCCCCGGACGGACGGGCTGGAGGCCACCCGCCGGATCGCCGCTGATCCGGCGCTGGCCGAGGTGCGGGTGGTCGTCCTGACCACCTTCGAACTGGACGAGTACGTCTTCGAGGCGCTGCGCTCGGGGGCGGCCGGCTTCCTGGTCAAGGACACCGAGCCGGCCGAGCTGCTGCGGGCCGTCCGGGTCGCGGCCGAGGGCGACGCCCTGCTCTCGCCGGGGGTGACACGTCGGCTGATCGGCGAGTTCGCCGCCCGCTCCAAGGCGCCGGAGCAGATCCCGGCGGGGCTCTCGGACATCTCGGTGCTCACCGAGCGGGAGCGCGAGGTGCTGGCGCTGGTGGGTATGGGGCTGTCCAACGAGGACATCGCCCGTCGTCTGGTGGTCAGCCCGCTGACCGCGAAGACGCACGTCAGCCGGGCCATGGTGAAGCTCGGCGTGCGGGACCGGGCCCAACTCGTCGTGGTCGCCTATGAGTCGGGCCTGGTCCGGCCCGGCTGGCTGGGCTGAGGGGCGTTCCTGCCGGTCGGCCTCGTTGCGGTCGGCCTTGTTGCGTGTGCGGTGTGCGGTGTGCGGTTGGGGCGGCCGGGTGCCCGGGTGCCCGGGTGCCCGGGTGCCCGGGTGCCCGGGTGGCCGGTGCTCGGCGCTCGGCGCGTACTTCGCGGGCGCGGGCACCCGCCCGTCCGTACTCCCGCGGGAGTAGCCCAACGGCCGCTGTCCGGAGGACGCGGGAGTAGGTCCCCCGGCGGGAGGCTCAAGGTGTTTCGGGGCGTACCCCGAAGCGGCTGAACCCCACCGCCGAGGAGATGAACCACCATGTACACGCTGCTGGCCGACCACGACGGGCATTGGCCCGGCCCCTGGATCCTGCTGATCCCGCTGGCCTGGGCCGCCGTGGTGTTCCTTCTGATCGTCGTCCTGCGCAGGACGGTCTGGCGCCGTGGCTGCGGCGCCGGGGCGGACCACCCGCTGGCCGTCCTGGGCCGCCGGTACGCCGAGGGCGACATCGACGCGGAGGAGTACCGCGCCAAGCGGGCCGTCCTCACCGAGACGCGGCGCGGTCCGGACGGAAGGGGCGCGGGAAAGTGAGCACGCTCGACGTCGTACGCGACACCGCCGCCCGGGTCGTCGACGCCGTGAAGGTCTACGGCGTCGGCGACACCGTGGTCCGGGCGCTGGACCACGTCACGGTCGACTTCCCGGCCGGGGGGTTCACCGCGATCATGGGCCCGTCCGGTTCGGGAAAGTCCACCCTGATGCACTGCGCGGCGGGTCTCGACACCCTCACCGCGGGCCGGGCCTACATCGGCGGTACCGAACTCGGCCCGCTCGGCGACCGGCGCCTCACCCTGCTGCGCCGGGAGCGGATCGGCTTCGTGTTCCAGGCGTTCAACCTGGTGCCCACGCTGACCGTCCGGGAGAACATCACCCTCCCGCTCGACCTGGCCGGCGCCGCGCCCGACCAGGGCTGGCTGGACGCGCTGATCGACGTCGTCGGCCTCGGCGACCGGCTGCACCACCGCCCGAGCGAGCTCTCCGGCGGCCAGCAGCAGCGCGTCGCCGTGGCTCGGGCGCTCGCCGGACGGCCGCAGGTGGTCTTCGCCGACGAACCCACCGGCAACCTCGACTCCCGCACCGGCGGCGAGGTGCTCGGTCTGCTGCGTCGGGCCGTCGACGAGATGGGGCAGGCCGTCGTCATGGTCACCCATGACCCGATGGCGGCCGGCTACGCCGACCAGGCCCTGTTCCTGGCCGACGGCCGACTGGTCGACCAGATGGAGCAGCCGAGCGCGGGCCGGGTGCTGGACCGGATGAAGGCCTTCGAACGGGGGCGGTCATGAGCTCCGCGACGGCCGCCGCCCGGCTCAGCCTGCGCTCCCTGGGAGCGCACAAACGGCGTCTGGTCGGCACCTTCCTCTCGATCCTGCTCGGGGTCGCCTTCCTGACCGGGACGATGGTGCTCGGCGACACCCTGCGCTCCAACTTCGACACCCTGTTCGCCGACGCCAACGCCGGTACCGACGTGGTGGTCCGCAGCGCCGACGTCCTGGACTCCCCGGGGACGCCCGGTGGCGTGCGGGCGCCCGTCGACACGGCGCTCGCCGAGCGGCTGCGGGGCGTACCCGGGGTGGCCGCCGCCGAGGCGTCCGTCCAGGGCGCCGGTCAACTGGTCGGCAGCGACGGCAAGCCGGTCGGCGGGCAGGGACCGCCGACCCTCGCCGGCAACTGGCTCACCGACGGCCGACTCAACCCCTACCGGCTCGCCGAGGGCAGGGCGCCGCAAGCGCCCGGCGAGGCCGTGGTCAACCGCGGTGCGGCGAAGGCCGGCGGGCTGCACGTCGGTTCCACCACCGTGCTGCGCACCCCCGACCCGGTGACCGTCACCGTCGTCGGCATCGCCACTTTCGGGGACAGCGCGGACGGAATGGGGCCGAGCACCTTCACCGCACTGACCCTCGGCGACGCCGAGCGGTACCTCACGCCCAAGGGCACGGGTCAGGCCGGCTCGATCCAGATCCGGTCGGTGGACGGGATCTCCCAGCAGGAGTTGGCGAAGAGGATCACACCGGAGCTGCCGAGCGGGGTGGAGGCGATCACCGGTACGGCGGCCACCCAGGAGAGCACCGCGATGGTGTCGGGGCGATTCCTGACCATGTTCACCACGCTGCTCCTGGTGTTCGCCGGGATCGCGCTGCTGGTCGCGACCTTCACCATCCACAACACCTTCGCGATCGTGGTCGCCCAGCGGACCAGGGAGAACGCCCTGTTGCGGGCGCTCGGTGCGGTGCGCGGTCAGGTGCTCGGGGCGACGCTGGCGGAGGCGCTGGCCGTCGGCGCACTGGCCTCGCTCGGCGGGCTGCTCGCCGGGGTCGGCGTGGCGGCCGGGCTCAAGGCGCTGTTCTCGGCGCTCGGCTTCTCGCTGCCGACGGGTGGCATGGTGATCAGTACGGCCGCGGTCGTGCTGCCATTGCTCGTCGGCACCCTGGTCGCGGTGGGCTCGGCGTTGCTGCCCGCCGTCCGGGCGGGGCGCACGGCGCCGCTGGCGGCGCTCCGCGAGACCGGGGTGGACCGGGCCGCCGAAGGGTGGTCCGGCAGGGTCCGGGCGGTGCTCGGCGGGCTGCTGGTCGCGGCGGGTGTTCCGGTCACCGTCCTCGGTGCGACGGACGGGCCGTCGGTCGCGCTGACCGCGAGTGGTGCGCTGACCGTCCTGGTCGGCGTGGTGGTGCTCGGCCCCGTCACCGCCACCCTCGCGGTCCGGATGCTGGGCGCGCCGCTGGCCCGGCTGCGCGGGGTGTCCGGCACGCTGGCCCGGCGCAACGCGGCCCGCAATCCCCGCCGCACGGCGGCCACGGCGAGCGCCCTGATGATCGGCGTCGCCGTGGTCACGCTGTTCACGGTGTTCGGGGCCTCCATCAAGGCCACCCTGGACTCCACGGTGAGCTCGTCCTTCGCCGGGGATCTCGCCGTCACCGCGCCCTCGTTCGGTGCGGGCGGCAGCGGGGTCAGCCCCAAGTTGGCGGACGCGCTCGCCCAACTGCCCGAGGTACAGCAGACGGTGGGCCTCGGCCGGGGTGTCGCGCGGATCGACGGCCACGGGCGGGTGCTGGACGTCACCGACCCGGCGCGACTGGCCGGGATCGTCGACCTCGGCCGCGTCGACGGCGCCCTCGACACGCTCGGCACAGACGGCCTGGCGGTCACGCGCAGCGAGGCACAGCAGCGGGGCTGGCGGCTCGGCCAGAGCGTGAGTGTCGCCTTCGCGGACGGCACGAGCGGTCCGTTCACGATCCGTGCCCTCTACGAGGACGGAGGGTTGGCCGGGGACTACCTGATCACCCGCCAGGCCTGGGCCCCGCACCGTGGACAGGACGCGGACACCATGGTCGCGGTCGGGCTCAAGGACTCGGTGCCGCTCGGCGTGGGCAGGGTCGCCGTCGAGAAGGCCGCCGCGCCGTTCGGGAACCCGCAGGTGCAGGACCGGGACCAGTACGCGGCGAGTGCGGCCGGCGGGGTCGACATGATGCTCTCGGTGGTCTACGCCCTGCTGGCGCTGGCCGTGCTGATCGCGCTGCTCGGTATCGCCAACACGCTGACGCTGGCCGTGCACGAGCGGACCAGGGAGATGGGGCTGCTGCGGGCGGTCGGTCAGACCCGGGCGCAGCTACGGGGCATGGTGCGCTGGGAGTCGGTTCTGGTGGCCGCGTTCGGGACGGTCGGCGGGCTCGGTCTGGGGGCGTTCCTCGGCTGGGCGTTGGTGCGAGCCTCGGACAGCGCCGGGACGGGCTCGTTCGCGATCCCGCCGGGACAGCTCGCGATAGTGCTGATCGCAGGGTTGGCGGCGGGTGCGGTCGCAGGCCTGCGACCGGCGGCGCGGGCGGCGCGCCTGGATGTGCTCCGGGCGATCGCGACGGAGTGAGGGGGTGAGGGCGTGACGGAGCGACGGTTCGCGCGCAGGCCGAGCGTGCGGCGGGGTGGGTGCACCAGCGGGGCACATGCCTGCCGTGATTCCGCCCCGGCCGCACCGCCCTCGGCTGCAGGCCCTCCAGCACCCGGCCTGCGCAGCCGCCGGCCGTGCTCGTTCCCCCGGCTGGGCCAGGTGCCCGGCCGGGGCCGGAGCTCAGCCGCCCTGGGGAAAGACCTGCCGCAGCAGTGGGTCCGGCAGGCCGCGGCGGCGCCACTCGCGTGGGTAGCCCAGCGAGACCTCTTCGAAGCGGACCCCGTCGTAGCTGGTCACCCGGGGGATGTGCAGATGGCCGTAGATCATCGCGGCGGTGTTGAAGCGTCGGTGCCAGTCGGCCGTCAGTTCGGTGCCGCACCACTGGGCGAACTCCGGGTACCAGAGGATCTCGGTGGGGTGGCGGACCAGCGGGTAGTGGTTGACCAGGACCAGCGGCAGCTCCGGGTCGCAGGCCGCCAGCCGCTTCTCGGTGAGCCGGACGCGCTCGCGGCACCAGGAGTCGCGGTCGGGGAACGGGTCCGGGTGGAGCAGCCGCTCGTCCGAGCAGACCACACCGCTGTTGTACGCGGCTTCCAGGGACTCCTTCTTGGTGGTCGTTCCCGGCGCCCGGAAGGTGTAGTCGTACAGCAGGAACAGCGGTGCGACGGCGACCGGCCCGCCGGCGCCCTCCCAGACCGGGTACGGGTCCTCGGGGGTGACGACACCGAGGCGGCGGCAGAGGTCCACCAGGTACTCGTAGCGGGCGACGCCGCGCAGCTGGACGGGGTCGTCGGGGTGCGTCCACAGCTCGTGGTTGCCGGGCGCCCAGATGACCCGGGCGAAGCGCTCGGCGAGCAGGCCCAGGGACCACTCGATGGTGGTGGTGATCTCGGCGATGTCACCGGCCACGATCAGCCAGTCGTCGGGGGAGTCGGGTTGCAGCTTCTCCACCAGGTCGCGGTTCTCCTGGTAGGAGACGTGCAGGTCGCTGACGGCGAGCAGCCGGCCTGCCCGCGCGGGGCCTCCCGTCCGCCCCGACTGCGCGTCACTCTGGTACTCGGTCGTCACTCCAGCCCCCATGTCGTCACCCGGCCGATGTCGCCACAGTACGGGGGCGGACGGGCTTCGCGCCTCAGGTTGGCTGGATCAGTCGTTCGAGCGGCTCGCTTCCGCCGTTGGACCGGTGCGCCGGCGCCGCCTGGGGTCGCCCGGGTGGTCGCCCGGGGCTCTCCGGGCCCCGAGGGCGGGGGTGCCCGACGTCGACTCAGTCGCCGATCTGCCAGAGCACGCCGTGGCCAGCGACCGTGGTGACGGCGAGGACGACCAGCCCGGCGATGCCGAGGGCGAGGCCGAGGACGGCACGCCCGCGACGGCGGGTGCCCCGGACCAGGGCGAGCGTGGCGAGGGTGATGGCGAGGGGGCCGAGGACGATGTTGAAGAGCAGCAGGCCCGGGAGGCCAAGGAGGAAGGAGGCGACGGCCAGGTTGTCGGCCTCGGCGGTGCGGTGGCGCCGAGCGGTGGCGCCGGTGGCGTTGCTCGTGGCAGTGCTCATGACGGCAGGGTCCTTTCCGGACGGCAAGACGACGGGACGGCGGGACAGGCAGAGGTCAGGGGGTCAGCGCTGCCGCAGGCGGGCGATGCCCTCGCGGGCGGCGAACGCGAGCAGCCAGGCGGTGATGGCGGCGGAGGCGGCGAGGAAGACCGGGAGCGAGGTGTGCGCGGCGGCGCCGACGAGGACGCCCATGGCGACCAGGGCGGTGAGCAGGATCATGGCGGGTCCCTTCCGGCGGCTTCCACCGCCTTGGGTTTACAAGTGTTCGCTGGATCCTCCGTCACTCTACGCCGGGCTGGCCATTTTCGGCAAACACTTGTTTACTGAATGGCGTGAGTCACACCGTTGGGGCCAGGCAGGCCCAGAAGCAGCAGAGCCGGCGCGCGTTGCTGGATGCGGGGCTGCACCTGCTGGCCGATCAGAACCTCGCGAGCCTCGGCGTTCGCGAGGTCACCCGGGCCGCCGGGCTGTCCCCGGCCGCGTTCTACCGGCACTTCCCGGACCTCGCCGCGCTCGGGGTGGCGCTGGTCGAGGAGTCGCTCGCCAGCCTCCACGTGATGATCCGCTCCGTGCTGGCCGGGGCGGGCGGGTCCGAGGAACTGATCGACCGGACGGTGGATGTCATCGAGCGGCATGTGCGCGAACATCAGCCGCACGTACGTTTCCTG
Source organism: Kitasatospora sp. NPDC050463 (assembly GCF_040655255.1). Taxonomy (NCBI): domain Bacteria; kingdom Bacillati; phylum Actinomycetota; class Actinomycetes; order Kitasatosporales; family Streptomycetaceae; genus Kitasatospora; species Kitasatospora sp. NPDC050463. The sequence goes on along the minus strand of NZ_JBFAJO010000009.1, from coordinate 54,270 downwards.
GCGCGCGAGCGGCACGGGGGCGTGCGGCAGGTGCGGGAGGCGATCGACACCGAGCTCGGGCGCTTCGCCGCAGAGGTCGGTGCGGCTCTCGCGCTCCAGCCGGTGTCGCGCGGGTGGAGCGACGAGGATCTGCGGATGCTGGCCGAGCTGTACGTCGACCACATGGTCTCCACGGCCGCCGCCTTCCTGGAGGCGCAGGATGCCGATCCGGCCCGCGAGCGGCATATCGCCGCCACCGCCAGGCTCCAGCTGCGCCTGATCAGCCTCGGCCGCCGTCACTGGCAGGGTGGTTGACGGACCCCCGGGCCTGACGGCTTGACGGCTTGACGGCCTGACGGCCAGGCCGCCCTACCCCGCCCCACCCCACCCCATTCCGGCCCGAGTCGGCCCGGTCGGGGAACCGTGGCCCCTCCCCGCCTGACCTCTTCGCCGTGGTGGCGCTCTTGACATCTCGTCATGTCCGCGCCAGCTTGGGTGCACCCCCACAACGAGAGGTCTCTCATGAAGAAGCCGCTCATAGGTATGTTCGCCGCGCTCCTGTTCGCCGGGGCCACCGCCCTTGCCGGTGCCCCCGCCGCGGTCGCCTCGTCGCCGGCGGGCGCGCAGGCCCGATCGGTGGCCGAGGCCCAGGCCCCCTCCCAGGACCAGCAGGCTCAGGCCGTCGCCGCCGTGAACTTCGCCGGGACGGTGGCGCTCAGCAACTGTTCCGGTTCGCTCGTCCGGCTCCCTGGCTCCGCCGCGACGGACCCGGCGCTCGTCCTCTCGAACGGCCACTGCCTGGAGACCGGGTTCCCCGGTCCCGGCGAGGTGGTCGTCAACCAGTCCTCCAGCCGCACGTTCTCGCTGCTCAACGGCACCGGCTCCAAGGTCGCCACGCTGCGCGCGACCAAGGTGGTCTACGGGACGATGACCGACACCGACGTGTCGATCTACCAGCTGAACACCACCTACGCCGCGATCCAGTCCAGCTACGGGATCGCCCCGCTGACCATCTCCGCGAGCCACCCCGTGCAGGGCACCGCGATCAAGGTCGTCTCCGGGTACTGGAAGAGGATCTACTCCTGCTCGGTCGACGGCTTCGTCTACCGGCTCAAGGAGGGCTCCTGGACCTGGAAGGACTCGGTCCGCTACACCTCCAGCTGCAACACCATCGGCGGCACCTCCGGCTCCCCGGTGGTCGACGCCAGCACCGGCCAGGTCGTCGCCGTGAACAACACGGGCAACGAGGACGGGCAGCGCTGCACGGACAACAACCCGTGCGAGGTCGACCAGAACGGTGTGGTGACCGTTCGCCAGGGCATCAACTACGCCCAGGAAACCTACGGCATCCCGGCCTGCTTCGCCGCCGGCAATCGCCTCGACCTCACCCGGCCCGGCTGCGCCCTGCCGCGCCCCTGACCAGCACATTTCCCCCTGGTGGGCCATCCGCGATCCGCGGGTGGCCCACTCGGCCGTCTACCGGACGGCCGATTGTCCGGCAGTCGGGCGCCGATTGCCGGAGAGTGTCGAACAGTTCCGTTGATCCGATGGAGAGTTGATGTCCACCAAGCTCAGAAGGCTGCTGGTCGCCGTTCTGCTGATACCGCTGCTCGGCCTCGGCCTGGCGACGCCGGCCCTGGCGGCCGGTGCGGACCCGGGTGCGGACTCCGGGGCGGCCGCGGCCGGCTCCGCCGTCGCCGACGACCCCGCGGCCGACATCAAGGACCGCTTGGCGGCGATCCCGGGGATGACCGTCACCGAGGAGAAGCCCACCACCACCGGTCACCGCTACTTCCTGCTCACCTACACCCAGCCGATCGATCACTTCCGCCCCTGGCTGGGCACCTTCCAGCAGCGGTTGAGCGTGCTGCACCGGGGCTACGACCGTCCGACCGTCTTCTACACCAACGGCTACACGCTCGGCACCAATCCCTCGCGCACCGAGCCGACCCGGCTGACCGACGGCAACCAGGTCTCGATCGAGTACCGCTACTTCTCGCCGTCCCGCCCGGAGCCCGCGGACTGGACCAAGGCCGGCATCCAGCAGGCCGCCACCGACTCGCACCGGATCATCACCGCGCTGAAGCGGATCTACCAGCGCGCGTGGCTCTCGACCGGGGCCAGCAAGGGCGGCATGTCTTCGACCTACCACCGCCGCTTCTTCCCGGACGACGTGGCCGGCACCGTCGCCTACGTCGCGCCGAACGACGTCGACAACCGCGAGGACTCCGCCTACACCGAGTTCTTCCGGACCGTCGGCACGCCGGAATGCCGCGCCACGCTCGCGGCCGCGCAGCGCGAGCTGCTCGTCCGCCGTGATCGCCTGGAGGCCCGTTACGTGGCCGACAACGCGGCGGCCGGCTCCACCTTCACCACCACCGGCAGCGCCGACCGGGCGTACGAGGCGGGCGTGCTGGACGTCGTCTGGGCGTTCTGGCAGTACAGCACCGAGGCGGACTGCGCCGATGTCCCGGTGGCGGCCACCGCCACCGACGACCAGCTGTACGCGTGGTTCGATGCCCAGTCCGGCATCACCGGCAACAGCGACCAGTCGCTCGCCAAGTACACCGCGTACTACTACCAGGCGGGTACCCAACTGGGTGCGCCCTCCTTCGACGTCTCGCACCTGAAGGGCCTGCAGCACTACGCCTACACGGAGCTGTACTCGCCGCGCACCTATGTGCCGAAGGACATCCCGATGCGCTTCGACCCGTCCGCGATGCGTGACATCGACCGCTGGGTGAAGCACTCCGCCGAGCGGATGATCTTCGTCTACGGCCAGAACGACCCGTGGGGTGCCGAGCCGTTCCGGCTGGGCTGGGGCAGTGAGGACAGCTACGTCTACACCGTGGCCGGGGGCAACCACGGCTCCAACATCGGCAAGTTGAAGGCCGACGAGTCGGCCGAGGCCACCGCCAAGGTGCTGGAGTGGGCCGGTCTGGCCGACCCGACCGCCGCCCGTTCCCTCGCCCAGGCCCACCAGATCCCGCCGTTCGGGCCGCTGGACGAGGAAGGCCTGAAGCTGGAGCACCACCGGCTGTAGGCCGGAGCCGGACGCATCACCCGGGGTCACCCCTCGCGCGAGCGGGGGGTGACCCTTCGGCGTGCCCGCGCCCGGGGCCAGCGGTCGAGCAACGGGCAACGGTGAACGGTGCGCGCCCTCTCCCCGAAGCAATGAATCAGTGCTTCAATACTTTCATGGCCTACCGACGCACCCCCGCCGTACAAGCCCGGCTGGACGCTCAGCGCGAGGCGGTCCTGCAGGCCGCGGTGGGGTTGCTCGCCGAGCGCGGTTACGGCGGCTGCTCGATGGCCGCGGTGGCGGACCGGGCCGGGATCGCCACCGGCAGCCTTTACCAGCACTTCGCCAACAAGGCCGAGCTGTCCGTCGAACTGTTCCGCCGGGTGGTCACCCGGGAGATCGCCGCCGTCACGGAGGCCGTGGCCCGCCGTGAGACCCCGCAGCAGCGGATCGCCGCCGTGGTCGAGACCTTCGCCGCCCGCGCCCTGCGTGCGCCCAGGCTCGCCCATGTGCTGCTGGTCGAGCCGGCCGACGCCGTGGTGGACGCCGAACGCCTGGTGTTCCGCCGGGCGTTCCGCGATGTGATCGCCACCGAGATCGCCGCCGCCGTGGCGGCCGGCCAGCTGCCCCGGCAGGATCCGGAGCTGACCGCGGCAGCCCTGGTCGGCGCGGTCGGCGAGGCGTTGGCCGGCCCGCTCGCCGCGGCCCACGCACCCGTTTCCGGGGACACCCCGCCCGAGGTGGTCCCCGCCCTGGTCTCCTTCACCCTGCGTGCCCTGGGAGGACGCGATGACAGCGACGCCTGACGCCACCACGCCCGACGCCGTGACGCCCGACACCACCACGCCCGACACCACCGAGGTGGCGTACGCGGCCTCCAGGACGCACGAGGTCACCAACCAGGTGCCCCTGCCGTACGGGCACGACACCGCCGCCGATCCGGCTCTGCTCGCGGCCCTGCACCGGGCCGGCGCCGGCTGGGCCGAGGCCGAGCTGCACGAGCTCGGCCGCCTGGCCGGCTCCGAACAGGCCGCCGACTGGGGGCGGTTGGCCAACGAGTACCCGCCCGTACTGCGCACCCACGACCGCTTCGGTCACCGGATCGACGAGGTCGAGTTCCACCCGTACTGGCACGAGCTGATGCGCACCGCCGTCGGCCACGGTCTGCACGCCACGCCCTGGCGGGACGACCGGCCGGGTGCGCACGCAGCCCGCGCCGCCAAGTTCTTCGTCTGGAGTCAGGTCGAGGCCGGCCACACCTGTCCCATCTCGATGACCTACGCCGCCGTTCCCGCGCTGCGCGCGAATCCGGCGCTGGCCGCCGAGTTGGAGCCGTTGCTGGCCGCCACCGAGTACGACTTCGGGCTGCGTGAGCCGCACGGCAAGCGCGGGCTGATCGCCGGCATGTCGATGACCGAGAAGCAGGGCGGCTCGGACGTCCGCACCACCACCACCACCGCCACCCCGCAGGCGGACGGCACCTACCGGTTGACCGGCCACAAGTGGTTCACCTCGGCGCCGATGTCGGACCTCTTCCTGACGCTGGCCCAGGCGCCCGGCGGGCTCAGCTGTTTCATGCTGCCCCGCGTCCTCCCGGACGGCTCCCGCAACCGCCTCCACCTCCAGCGGCTCAAGGACAAGTTGGGGAACAAGTCCAACGCCTCCGCCGAGCTCGAGTACGACGGCGCGGTCGGCTGGCTGGTGGGCGAGGAGGGCCGCGGGGTCCGGACCATCATCGAGATGGTCAACATGACCCGCCTCGACTGCACCGTCGGCGCCGCCGCCGGCATGCGCCTCGGGGCCACTCGGGCGGTCCAGCACGCCCTGCACCGGCGGGCGTTCGGCAAGGCGCTGGTCGACCAGCCGCTGATGCGCAACGTACTCGCCGACCTGGTGGTGGAGTCCGAGGCGGCCACCATCGTGGCGATGCGGCTTGCCGAGGCCACCGACCGGGCGCTCGCCGGGGACGAGACGGAGGTGCTGGTGCGCCGGCTGGGGCTGGCGGTCGCCAAGTACTGGGTCTGCAAGCGCGGTCCGGCCCACGCTGCCGAGGCGCTGGAGTGCCTCGGCGGGAACGGCTACGTCGAGGAGTCCGGCATGCCCCGGCTCTACCGCGAGGCGCCGCTGGTCTCGATCTGGGAGGGCTCCGGCAATGTCGCCGCCCTGGACGCGCTGCGTGCGATGGCCAGGCACCCCGAGACCGTCGAGGCCTTCCTCGGCGAGCTGGACGCCGCTGCCGGCGCGGACCGCCGGCTCGACGCCGCCGTCGCCGAACTCCGCAAGCAGCTCACCGACGCGAGCGATCTGGAGTACCGGACGCGCCGGCTGGTCGAGGCGATGGCGCTGGCCTTCCAGGGTTCGCTGCTGGTGCGGCACGGCGACCCGGCGGTGGCCGACGCCTTCTGCGCCTCCCGCCTCGGCGGCGACCACGGCGCGGCCTTCGGCACCCTGCCCGCCGGCCTCGACGCCGGGGCGATCATCGACCGCGCCCGCCCGGTGCCCGCGTGAGCGCGGACGAGGTGGCGGAGGTCCGCCGGTTCTGGCAGGCCCTCGGCTTGCCCGGCCTGGTCGACGTGCACACCCACTTCATGCCGAAGAACGTACTCGACAAGGTGTGGGCGTACTTCGACGCGGCCGGCCCGCTCGTCAACCGCTCCTGGCCGATCACCTACCGCGTCGCCGAGGCCGAACGCGTCGAGCGGCTGCGGGAGTTCGGCGTCCGGGCGTTCACGTCGATGCTGTACCCGCACAAGCCCGGGATGGCCTCCTGGCTGAACGCCTGGGCGGTCGACTTCGCCGCCCGCACCCCGGACTGCCTGCACACCGCGACCTTCTTCGCCGAGTCCGAGGCACCCGCCTACGTGGCGCGGGCGGTCGAGGACGGCGCCCGGGTGTTCAAGGCGCACCTCCAGGTCGGCGGCTACGACCCGACGGACCGTCGCTTGGACGAGGTCTGGGGGCTGCTCGCGCAGACCGGCACCCCGGTGGTCGTGCACTGCGGATCCGGGCCGGTGGCGGGCAAGTTCACCGGCCCCGGCCCGATCGGCCAGGTGCTGGACCGGCATCCGCGGCTTCCCCTGGTGGTCGCCCACCTGGGTATGTCGGAGTACCGCGACTTCCTCGATCTCGCCGAGCGTCACCCGTCCGTCCGGCTGGACACCACCATGGCGTTCACCGACTTCGTCGAGGCCGACGACCCGTTCCCGCGCACCGAACTGCCGCGCCTGCGCGCTCTCCAGGACCGAGTCCTGCTCGGCAGCGACTTCCCCAACATCCCGTACCGGTACGTCCACCAACTGGAGGCGCTGGCCGCCCTGGGGCTGGGGGAGGAGTGGCTGCGGGCGGTCTGCCACGACAACGCCGCCGGGCTCTTCGGGCTCGACCCGGCGGGCTGATCACCGCACCGTCCGCAACACCTCCAGCAGGTCCGCGTGCAGCCCGGGCGCGGCGGCGAGGAAGCTGTCGGAGCCGGCCGTCCAGGCCGCCCCGGCGGCGTCCGTCACCGTCGCGCCCGCCTCGGCCGCGATCAGCGCGCCCGGCAGCAGGTTGCCCGCGTCCGCCCCGTACTCCCAGAACAGCGCCAACTGTCCGGAGCCGACCTGGGCGACCTGCAACGAGGCCGGCCCGAGGCTGCGGACCGCCAGGACCTCGCCCAGCACCGCCGTCAGCGACTCGCCGGCGCGGCGCAGCGCCACCGGGTCCGCGGCCACCAGGGGCGGCTGGCCCGTCCCGGCGACGGCCGCCGACAGCTCGCGGTCCGGCGGTGCGACGGGCCGCCCGTCCAGCTCGGCGCCGCCGCCCCGCACCGCGCGGAAGGTCCGCCCGCCGAGCTCCGGGGTGTGCACCACGGCCAGGACCGCGACGCCGTCCCGCACCAGGGTGGCGGTGACGGCCCACTGCTGCTGGCCGAGCAGGTACTGTACGGCGCCGTCGACGGCGTCGCAGAGCCACCACTCGCCCTCGGCCGGCACCTCGCCCGCCAGTTCGTCCGTCACCCAGCCGGCCCGCGGCCGCAGTTCACCCAGCCGGGCCCGTAGGTGGCCGGCGGCCGGGCCGTCCACCTCGGCGAAGTGCGCCATCGCCTCCGCGACCGTCCGCCCGGGGGTGGGCCCGGCCGGCCGCACCGCCGCCAGCCGTGCGCCGACCTCCCGTACCGCCGCCTCGACCCCGGGCAGCAGCTCCCTGAGCTCCCGTACCTCGTCCATCGCCGTTCTCCGATCCGTCGCGGGCCGGGGAACCCTCCCGGCCGTTCCGGACAAGGAGTACCGTCAGTGCTGCCGAACGGGACTTCGGGTCGGCCGGAACTGACGGAGATCGGACACCATGGATATCTCGACTGCGGATCCGGACAGCGTGCTGGATCTGCTGGACCGCCGCCTGGTCTGTGCCCTCCAGGTCGACGGCCGGGCCGAGACCGGCCGGATCGCCGAGGTGCTCGGCGTCTCCGCCCGGACCGTCACCCGTCGGCTGGCCCGGTTGCAGCAGACCGGGCTGCTGCGCGTGGTGCGGATGCCCGAGGTCGAGGACGCCGCCGTCGGCGCGTTGCTGCTGAGGGTCCGAGTGCTGCGCGGCAAGGTCGACACCATCGCGCAGGCCCTGGCCGACCGCCCGGACGTCCCGTTCGTCGACGTCATGCTCGGCGGTCAGGAGGTCGGCGCGGTGATGCTGAGCGACGCCGGCGCCCGGGACCGGCTGCTGTACGGGCAGTTGCCCGCCACCGCGGCGGTCACCGAGACCACCACGCACGCGGTGCTGCACGCCTTCTCCGACGCGGGGCAGTGGCAGGCCGGCTACCTCGACGAGGCCGAGGTGGCCGCACTGACGCCGGCCCTACCCGCACCCGCACCAGCGCCCGCACCCGCACCAGCGCCCGCACCCGCACCAGCGCCCGCACCCGCGTCGACCCCGACGGCCGCCGATCACCCCCGGGAGAAGCTCCCGCTCGACGCGCTCGACCGCGCTCTGCTCGCCCGCCTGTCCGTCGACGCCCGGCAGTCCCACGCCACCCTGGCAGCGGCCGTCGGCGCACCCGAGTCGACCGTCCGCCGCCGACTGCACCGGCTTTCCGCCGCTGGTCTGCTCCGCACCCACGCCACCGTCGACCCGCGGCTGCTGGGCATGGCTGTGGACGCGAACCTCTGGTTGGACGTCCCCCCGGGCCGGCTCGCCGAGGTCGGTACGGCGCTGGCCCGTCACCCCCAGGTGCACGGGGTCTTCGCCACCAGTGGCCCGACCAACCTGGTGGCCACTCTGTTCTGTGCTGATCACGGCGGCCTCTACCGCTTCCTCACCGGGACGCTCGGCCCGCTCGGCGTCGACCGGGCCGAGACGGCGATCGTCGCCCGCGCGGTGAAACGGGCGGGCGTCCCGTTGCAGCGTCCGCGACCACGGCCCTGAACCGGGCCCGGCTCAGCCCGGTCCGGCGCCGGCCCGGTCGCCGGCCCGGTCGCTGACCTGGGCCATTACCTCGGAGGTAATCGACGCCCGGGGGAGGGCCGGGCAGAGTGTGGAGCACCTGGTCGCGCCGACCGCACCGGGATCCGACCACTCTTCCGGAGGCTGATCCGCCATGTCCGCGAACACCCTCGCCGCCGCCCGACCCACCTCCGCCGCCGACCGGAAGGGCCGGCAGAACCTGCGCCGCTTCCTCGCCCTCGACGCGCTGGTCAGCGGCGGCAACGGCCTCGCCTACCTGGCCTTCGCCGGCCCGCTCGGCGACCTGCTCGGTGTCGGCAGCTCCACCCTGGTCGAGCTGGGCGCCGTCCTCACGGCGTTCGGCCTGGCGGTCGGCGTCCTGGCCGCCCGCCGTCGCCCGGCCCGCCTCGCCGTGCAGGTGGTGATCGACATCAACGTGGTCTGGGCGGCGCTCAGCCCGGTGGCGATGGTGGTCTGGCTGGAGCCGAGCACCGCCGGGCTGGTCTGGATCCCGGTGCAGGCCGGCACCGTGCTGCTGTTCGCCGCTCTCCAGTTCACCGCCCTGCGCGGCCTCGGCCGGGTGGCCCGCTGACGACCGGCGACGCGACCCGCGCGCGGATGACCGGCCGGGTGGCCCGCTAACGATCGGCCGGTACCGCCGCCTGTAGGAACGCGACCGTCTGCGCGTCGGCCGGGAGGAAGGTCTCCATGGCCAGCTCGGAGACGGTCACGTCCATGGGTGTGTTGAAGGTCGCGATGGTGGAGAGGAAGGACAGCACCTGCCCGTCGACCGCCACCCGCATGGGCAGGGCGAACGGGAACAGTTCGGTGATGTCCTCCTCGGGCTCGTCGAAGACCGACTCCGGCTCGGGATAGGTGCGGACCTCGTCGAACAGCGCTCGCAGCGGCTCCGAGCGGACCCGCGAGATCTGATGGTCCATCCGCTCCAGCAGGTGCCGCCGCCACTGCCGGAAGTTGACGATGTGCGGGGCCAGCCCCTCGGGGTGCAGGGTGATCCGCATGGCGTTGAGCGGAGGTTCCAGCAGGTGCGGGGCCACGCCGGAGAGCAGTACGCCGAGCGAGCGGTTGGCGGCCAGCACCCGGAAGGTGCCGTCGACCACCACGGCCGGGTACGGGTCGTGCGAGGCCAGCAGCCGTTCCATTCCGGCCCGCAGCGCGTCCATCGCCGGGTCGTCCAGCGGCGTCTCGGGGTAGTGCGGGGCGTAACCGGCGGCCAGCAGCAGGGAGTTGCGCTCGCGGACGGGGACGTCCAGCTGCTCGGCGAGCCGCAGCAGCATCTCCTGGCTGGGCCGGGAGCGCCCGGTCTCGACGAAGCTGATGTGCCGGACCGAGGAGCCGGCCCGAAGTGCCAGTTGCAGTTGGCTGAGCTGCCGCCGTTCGCGCCAGCCGCGCAGCAGCGCCCCCGCGCCCGTCCCCGTACCGGTGTCGAGACCCGCTGTCGTCATGACAGGACGGTACTCCCGGCGTGGTCGGCCGGTCAGGCGCCGGTGGTCGAACCGGGGCGGATGATCATCAGGACGACGACCACGGCCCAGAGCAGGTTGAACACCCCGGCCGTCATGGGGAGCAGCCGCAGGCCCTGGACGGCCTTTCCGTGCTCCGGGGCCTCGGCGTCGAGGTCGAGCGCGTCCACCGCCGCCTGCTGCCCGGGCAGGACGAACAGCAGCAGCGAGAGCGCCGCGAGCGCGGTGAGCACCATCGAGACGATCAGCCAGGACTGCCCCAGCACGTCCATCACCTGGGCGACGCCGATGCCCATCATCGGGACGGCTATCCCGAGCAGCGCGTAGACCTGGGTGATCCGGTGCAGCAGACGCAGGGTGCCGGCCTCGGCAGCGCGGTCCGGACCGCCGGCGAGTGCGGCCCTGGCCCGGCGCGGGAACATGCTCACCGCCACCGCCACCGGGCCGACGAACAGCACCGAGGCGAGGACGTGCAGGCTCAGCAGGAATTTGGCCATGGCGGGGACACCCTTTGATCCAACGGGGGCTGCGCACCCGGCACGCGGCGTGGGCAGCCGGGGCGAACGGTTTCCGAGCCCCGAGCAGGCACGCTAACACCGCTTATCCGGGCCCCTGCCGCGCGGGTCGGGCCTCGCGCGCGGGCCCGTAACCCCGGCCCGCCCGGCCCCCGGCCGCCCGGCCCCGGCCGCCCGGCCGCCTGGTCCGCCTGGTCCGCCCGGTCCGGGCGCTCAGGCGCTCAGGCGCTCAGGCGCCCGACGGGGTCAGCACCACGACCCGCGGTGCGGCGGTGCTCACCACCGAGACCGCCGCCCCCTGCCGGACGTCGGCCCAGTCGAGCAGGTACAGGTCCTGGTAGCGGCTGCGCAGCGGCCGGCCCGCGGGCAAGTCGAGCGGCAGTGCGGAGAGGTCCACGCCGGCCAGGGTGTCCAGGCTGGCCCGCCCGAGCTTGATCAGCGATTCCTTCCGCACCCACAGCCGCAGGAACGCCCGCCCGGGCTCCGGGTGCGCCTCGACCTGCCGCAGCTCGGCCGGGCTGAGCACCCGCCCGGCGACGTCGAGGAGCGAGCCGCTGCGGGTCGTCAGCTCGACGTCGACGCCGACCGGCCGGTACCCGGCGGCGGCCGCGACGACCCCGCGGGTGTGCGAGAGGCTCACCTGGACGTCCGGGTGGTCCGGCAGGTAGGGCCGGCCGTGGTCCCCCTTGCCGCAGTCGGGGCAGTTCTGGGCCAGCACCACCTCGGTGGCCGGTACGTCGAGCAGGCGGGCGGCGCAGAGCCGGACCAGGACGTGCGCGGCGATGAAGTCGACCCGCCCGGACTCGTGCCGGAATCGCGCGGCGCGCTCCCGTTCGACGGTGGTGAGCAGGTGTTCGCCGGCCTCGGGGTGCCGCAGGACATCGGCGCTGGCCGAGACGGCGGCGAGCGGAGCGTGCGGGTCCTGGTCCTCGGAAGTCATGGACTCAACCTAGCGGGGCCGACGGGGGCTGTGGTCGCTCGGCCGTCCGGACTGCCTGGGGTCGGTCCTGATGGTCTGCAGGGTATGGACCGTCCGATTTGGTGTTGGATGTAATGAAAAATACCGATTGTCGATTGGGATCAGCTGAAACGCGGCAGGTTGTGCGACCTGCCGCTTTCTCTCTGCGCGGAGGAATGTGTCGATGGATCAGGGGATGGGGTCGCCAGGTCTCAGAACGACCGCCACGAAGCGGCCGCCGGCCGCCCGCAGGCGCCGGGCCGTCCGGCTGGCAGTGGCGACCGCCGTTGCGGCGCTCCCGATGGCCGCCGTGCTGACGGTGGGTTCGGCCGCACCGCTGGCCCCGCCGCTGGGGGCGTGCTCCGGGCCCACCGGTCGTGTTCGGCCTGGCCGGTCTCGGCGGTCTCGCCGTCCTGGCCGCCCGCCGTCGCGGACGCCACGGCTGGTGCCGCTAGCCCGGCGGCGTCGGGGCGCTGAACCGCCGGCAGGCCGCCCAGTCACCTGACCGGGCGGCCTGCCGGTGTCCGGCAGCCGCGCGCCGCCGATCCGGGGCGGGTGGTCAGCGCCCGGCCGGCCCGGCCGGGAACCGGTCCAGCCCCGACCGCAACAGGCCGAACGCCTCCTCGGCCGCCGCCTCGACGCGGGCCCGGACGGTCTCGGCGGGCGTACCGGCCACGATGCCCCGCCGGATCTCCGCGATGACCGCCCGGTGGGCCCCCGCGACAGCGCCCGCCAGGATCCGGGGCAGCGGGTCCTCCGGGCCGGCTTCCGACTCCTCGGCCAGTGCCGCCGCGAGCGCCGCCTCCGAGCGTTCGCCCAGTTCCAGCAGCCGGGCCCGGAGTGCGGGGCTCTCCGCGACCACGCGCCAGAACACCGCCGCCTCGGCACTCAGGCCGAAGGTGACCTCGCCCGCCGCGAGCCCGGCCAGCAGGTCGGCCCGGACCGCGTCGACGGCCGTGACCCCGGCCGGCCGTTCGCGCACCACCGTGGCCAGGTGGGCGACCACCGCGTCCTGCCGGTCGAAGAAGAGGTCCTCCTTGGTCGGGAAGTAGTTGAACACCGTGTTGGTCGAGACTCCGGCGGCCCTGGCCACCTCGGCCACGGTGACCTGGTCGAATCCGCGCTCGACGAACAGCCCCATCGCGGTGTCGGCCAGCAGGGTGCGGGTCTGCTGCTTCTTGGCTTCGCGAAGTCCCATGAGGCAATCATAGGGCCGCACCAAATTTGCAGTGACACCAAAATTCTGGGCTACGGTGACGGCATGACTTTCACCTTCGGCATCTATCCCGGCGGTCTGCTCGGTGACGACATCGGCGTGATCGAACCCGTCAGCCCCGACGACCCGGCGCAGATCGAGGCGGCGCTGCGCGAACTCCAGGGCGAGGCGCCCACCCTGCTGGTGCGGGCCTACCGCCCGTACCCCGAGGGGCCCGGCACCCCGGTCGAACCGGAGCGCTACGCCGTCGAGGGGCGCCGGCTCGACCTGGTGCTCCAGTTCCGCGATCCGACCGGGGGGCTCGACGGCTGGCTGGACTTCGTCCGGCGGACCGTGCGGGAGGAGGGCCCCCGGGTGGCGACACTGCAGATCTGCGAGGAGCCCAACGCCGACCGCCCGGCGCTCGACGGCAGCATTCCGAACGTCCGCCGGGCGCTCGTCCAGGGCGTGGTCGCGGCCAAGGAGGAGGCGCTCGCCCACGGCCTCGACCTCGCGGTCGGGTTCAACGCGGTACTGAGCTTCGATCCCGCCGACACCTTCTGGGCCGAGCTCGGTGCGCTCGCGGACGAGCGCTTTCACCGGGCGCTCGACTACGTCGGCCTGGACTTCTTCCCCGACGTCTTCCGGCCCGTCCCGCCGGACCGGCTCGCCGAGCTGGTCGGCGCGGTGCTCACCGGCTTCCGGCGCGACAGCGTCGCGAAGGCGGGCATCGGGCCCGGTGTGCCGATCAGGATCTGCGAGCACGGCTGGCCCACCGGGCCGGACCGGACGGAGTCGCGGCAGGCCGAGGTGGTCGAGGAGGTGATCCGGACGGTCGTCGGGCTCGCCGGCGAACTGGGCGTCGAGGGCTATGCCTTCTTCAGCCTGCGCGACGCGGACAGCGCCGGCACCGGCGTCTTCGACGGGTTCGGCCTGCTCCGGGACGACTACGCCCGCAAGCCGGCCTTCGAGGTGTACCGGCGGCTGGTCCGGGACCTGACGGTGCGGTGATCACCGAGTCGGACGGCCGAGTCGGACGGGCCGGGCCGCCCGTCGTGGTGGCGGCCCGCCCGGTGGCGTGGAGCTCAGGTGACCTCGCCGCGCCGGCCGAACCGCTCCGCCCGCCACTCGCCGGTCTCCAGGACCTCGGCCAGCTGCCGCGCCGCGTCCCAGACCTCCACGTACGACAGGTACAGCGGGGTGAAGCCGAAGCGCATGAGGTCCGGTGCGCGGAAGTCCCCCACCACCCCGCGCTCGATCAGCGCCTGCACCACCGGGTAGCCGTCGGCGTGCCGCAGGGCGACCTGGCTGCCGCGCCGGGCGTGCTCGCGCGGGGTGGCCACCTCGATCCCGTCCAGCCCCTCCACCAGCGAGACGAACAGGTCGGTCAGCGCCAGGCTCTTCGCCCGTACCGCGCCGAGGTCGGCCCGCTCCCAGACGTCCAGGCTCGCGCCCAGTGCGGCCTGGCCGAGCAGCGAGGGCGAGCTGGTCAGGAACCGCCCGATGCCCCCCTTCGGGTCGTACCCGGGCTCGAAGGCGAACGGACGGGCATGGCCGAACCAGCCGCTCAGCGGCTGCCGCGGGCCGGCCGCGAGGTGACGCCGCGCCACGTACAGGAAGGCGGGGGAGCCGGGGCCGCCGTTCAGGTACTTGTAGGTGCAGCCGACCGCGAAGTCCGCGTTGCTCGCGCCGAGTTCGACCGGAAGCGCGCCCACCGAGTGGCAGACGTCCCAGATCATCAGCGCGCCCGCGGCCTGCACCCGGGCGGTGATCCCGGGCATGTCCAGCAGCTCGCCGGTGCGGTAGTCCACGTGCGAGAGGACGACGGCGGCGACGTCGGCGTCCAGGTGCCGGTCCAGCTCCTCGGGCGCGACCAGCACATTGCGCGCGCCCTCGAACAGCTCGGTCACGCCTTCGGCGATGTAGAGGTCGGTCGGGAAGGCCGCGCCGTCGCCGAGCACCGTGTGCCGCCCGGGGCGCAGCCGCAGCGCGGCCGTCAGCACCTTGAACAGGTTGACCGAGGTGGTGTCGCAGACCACGACCTCGTCCGGGTCGGCCCCGATCAGCGGCGCGATCCGCCGGCCCAGCCGGTACGGCTGCTCGAACCAGCCGGCCTCGTTCCAGCTGCGGATCAGCTCGCGACCCCACTCTTCCTCGACCACCTGCCGCACCCGCTCCGGGGTGCGGGCCGGCAGCGCGCCGAGCGAGTTCCCGTCCAGGTAGACGACGCCCTCGGGCAGGGCGAACTCCTTGCGGAACCCCGCCAGCGGGTCGACGGCGTCCAGCGCCGCGCATTCCTCGCGCGTGATCATGCCCAACGTCCTGCCCACTTTCTCGCTCAAAGTTCGTCCCGTACGGTCCACAGCTCGGGGAACACGTCCTGCTCGGCGGCCTTGCGCAGCCAGGTGAGGCCGCTGGAGCCGCCCGAACCGGGCTTGGCGCCCATCGCGCGCTTGACCGAGGCCAGGTGCCGCTGGCGCCAGCGGGTGACCCGCTCGGCGACGTCCAGCAGTGCCTCGGCGAGCGGCTGCAGCGCCGCGTACGCGGGATCGGTGTAGACCTGCCGCCAGGCCGCCTCCACCGCCGGATCGGCCTGGTGGCGCTGCTCGGAGGGCTCGTGCGGCACCGCCAGCCCGCGGCGGGCGAGCAGCGCCAGGGCGTCGTCGTACAGGCCGGGGGCGCGCAGGGCCGCGCTCAGCTCGGCCTGGGTGTGCGGCACCTCGTCGTACATCCGCAGCAGGGCGGGGTTCTTGTTGCCCAGCAGGAACTCCAGGTGCAGGAAGGCCGAGGACTGGAACCCGGAGGCCTCGCCGAACACCGAGCGGAAGGCGTTGAACTCCTGCGGCGTCATGGTCGCCAGCAGGTCCCAGGACTCCACCAGGACGTTCTGCACGTGGGTGCCGCGCCGCAGCGCGGCCAGCGCGCCCGGCAGGTCGTCCTCGCGCAGCGCCTGCTGGGCCAGCGTCCACTCCTGCCGCAGCAGGTCGAAGAGCAGCTCCATGACCTGGGTGGTGACGATGAACGACAGCTCGGCCGGCACCTTGCTGAGTGGCTGCTGCAGGCTGTGCAGCTCCTCCAGGCGCGCGTACCGGGCGTAGGGGGTGCCCCGACCCGGCTCACCACCCCGACCGAACGACAGGTTGGGTGTCTCCACCGTGTCGTGCCCCATCCCGATTCCTCCTGATGACCCGGACGGCGGGTGTCCCGCCCGCCCGATGACCCGGCCGCCTGCTGGTCCGTTGCGGCCGGGGCCCCATTGTGCGGCGGTCACCGCCCCCGCTTGAATGGGCACCGGGCACGGTAACCGCATCCGCGCCTGTCGATCGAGAGGTCTTCCCGCCGATCTCTTTACGATCGCAAAAGAGCGGGATCCAGCCAGTCGATCAACCTCACCGGGAGCCGTCATGGACGCCGTGGACCGCCGCCTGCTGGCCGAGCTGCAGGCCGACGCCCGGCTCTCGTACAACGAACTCTCCCGCCGGGTGAGCCTCTCCGCACCCGCCGTCGCCGAACGGGTGCGGCGGCTGGAGGCCGACGGGGTGATCAGCGGGTACCACGCCCATGTCGACCCCGCCCGGGCCGGGCTGCCGATCACCGCCCTGGTCCAGCTCCAGTGCTACGGCCCGCGCTGCGTGCTGCGCGACCCGGAGGTGGCCCGGTGGCCGGAGGTCCTCCAGCTGCACCGGGTGACCGGCGGGGCCTGCTGCGTGCTGCTGGTCGCGGTGCCCGCGATGGCCGCCTTCGAGGCGCTGATCGACCGCCTCGGCGGGTACGGGCAGCCGGCCAGCTCGATGATCCTGTCCAGCCCGGTGCCCTGGCGGCCGGTGGTCGCGCCTTGACACCGGCGCACCCGAACGCCTCCCGCCGCTCGCCGAAGCGCCTGACCGGGCGGGCCCGGCCGCACCGGCCTCGCACGCTGATCGGGCCGCACCGGCCTCGCACGCTGATCGGGCCGCACCGGCCTCGCGCCTGACCGGGCGGACCGCGCCGGCCGGCCGCGCCGGTGGTGCGCCGGCGGCGCAACGGCCCGGGCTCAGTGCGCCTCGGGCAGGTGCAGCCCCAGCCCGGCCAGGCCGTTGAGGAACAGCTCCACGCCGACCGCCGCCAGCAACAGCCCGAGCAGCCGGGAGAGGACCTCCAGCGACGTCCGGTGGGTGCGCCGCATCAGCGGGGCGAGCGCCGCCACGCAGATGTAGTTGATCATCACCACGGCGACGTACGCCCCCACGAGGGTGGTCCGCCAGCCCCAGTCGTCCTTGCTGAGCGCGCCCACCAGCACCGCCGTGACCGCCAGCGGGCTCGCGACGTACGGGAGCAGCAGTTCGCGGAGGCCGTCCACCATCGGGTTCGGCAGGTGATCGTCGTCCGCGCTGCCGCCGCTGCCGAGGTGGATGCCCAGGACCAGCGCGACGGCGTAGACGAAGAAGATCGTCCCGCCGGCCAGCTGCAGTGACTGGTCGCTGATGTGGAACAGCGAGGTCACGAAGTCCGCGCTGTACGCGAGCACCACGCCGATGAGGGCGGTGATCAGTGAGCTCCAGGCCGCCAGCCGCCGCAGCTCGTGGGTGCTGCGGGTGGGGGCCAGCCGGGCGAAGGACAGCAGGACCTTCGGGGGGCCGACCACGGCGAAGAAGGCGATGAACGCGGTGCTCAGGTTGAAGACGAACATGGGCCAAGCATGATCGGGGCGCTCGGCGCAGTTCGGCCGCCACGCTGCCGTGCGGGCGGGGACGCGACCGTCGGGCCGCTATTCCCCGGCGGTCCGTAGTTCGCCCGGATGGCGGCCCCGGGTCGAACCGGCTCGTCCTTTCGGGTCCTATGGAAGCCGGATCACCTCCGCTGGAACGAGGACTCGACATGTGTCTGAACCGTAAGGATCTCGGCCTGCTGGCCCTGCGCGGCGCGGTCGGCGGGGTGCTGATCGCGCACGGCACCCAGAAGCTGTTCGGCTGGTTCGGTGGTGGCGGCCTGGAGGGCACCACCAAGGCGATGGAGCAGATGGGCTTCCACCCGGCCCGCCGGAGCGCCCTGGCGGCGGGCCTCGGCGAGGCGGGTGGCGGCGCCCTGCTGGTGGCCGGGCTGGCCACCCCGGCGGCCGGCGCGGTGGTGGCCGGCACCATGGCGGGCGCGGTCGCGGTGCACGCCCCGGCCGGCTTCTTCATCACCTCGGGCGGCTACGAGTACCCGGCCTTCCTCGGGGCGACCGGGCTCGCCCTGGGGCTGGCGGGCCCGGGGCGGTACTCGCTCGACCACCTGACCGGCCATGCCTTCGACCAGCCGTGGGTGGGCCTGACGGCGTTCGCCGCCAGCGCGGCCTCGGCGTACGGCGTGGTGGCCCGCCGCCGGCACGCGGTGCGGTTGCGTGAGGAGCGGGCCGCCGTGGAGGCGCAGACGCAGGAGGGTTCGGGGCTGTCCTGAAACCACCCCTAGGGCGTCGGGCGCACCGGGAGCCGGTGCGTCCGACGCCGTGCGAGCGGTCGGTGCCGGTCCTCACCCGGATGCATCAGCCCTGTTGGCGGGCCCGGCCACGGCCTCGGAGGGTGGGCGTGAGGTGTGCGGGCAGCCCGGCACCGAGCCGGAGCACCGAGCCGGAGCGCAGAGCCACCGAAGCGCGCGGACACCGAAGTGAAGAGACGCCGATGCGCAGAAACGAGGACACCATGGACCGCCAGCCGCCGACCGGGGCGAACCGCCCCACCCGTACCACCGCCCAGGACGTCACCGCTCCGGTGGTCCGGCGCCCGCGCCGGGCCGTGGCCGGTGCGCTGGCCGCGGCCGTCCTGGGTGCGGCGGCCCTGGCCGGCTGTTCCTCCGACAGCACGGCGAGCAAGGCCGTCTCCTCGGCCGCCGGTGCGGTGGAGTCGGGGGTGTCGGCCGCAGCCTCCGCCGCCGCCTCGGCGGTGGCCTCCGCCGCGAGCGGGCTCTCCTCGGCCGCTTCCTCGGCGGTGGCCTCGGTGGCCGCCTCGGCGGAGGCGGCGGCCTCCTCGGCGGTCGCGGACGTCAAGGGCGGGCTGGACGCCAAGGGGGACGTCACCGCGGGCGCGGTGACGATCGCCTCGGACGGCAAGGCCGAGGCGACGCTCACCGTCAGCAACCACGAGCAGCAGTCCAACCGGTACGTGATCCAGATCAACTTCACCGACGACTCCGGCAATGTGCTGGACGCGACGGCGGTGACCGTCCCGGACGTGGCCGCCGGGCAGAGCGCGCAGGCCACCGCACGCAGCAACCGCGACCTCTCCAGCCCGGTCAAGGTCGTGGTGGCCAACGCCGTCAGGTACTGATCCGCAGGTCAGAGAGGTCGGCGAGGCCGGCGCGGCGGGGTGCAACCTTAAGGGCGACTCAAGCCTCAACATCACCCCTTGACGGGCGAGTTGGTCTAGTCCATTTTAATCCACAGGTGCAGGGAGCCCCTGAACCGGCGTCAGCGGTCTGTGGCCGCGGGCGCCGGTTCGGCATATCCCGGTGTCCGTCAAGGCATGTTCCCGCTCGATTCCCTTTCCCGTTCTGTCATGCCCTGGTCGTACGGCCCCACCCCGTGCGAGCCCGCCAGGCGCGGCGGATCCCCCACAACCAGGAGTCACGCACCCATGCTCCGTTCACGTATCGAAAGGGCCGGGACCCCGGCTCAGGAGGGCGGCCGCCGCCGGCGCCCGAAGAGCCTGGCCGCCCTCGCGGTCGGCACGACCGCCTCCCTGCTGCTCGGCGCGGGCCTCGCCCTCACCGGCGGCGCCTCGGCCAGCGCGGCCGTCACCAACTCCACCGGCGCGCCCGCCACCAGCGGTGGCATCAAGGTCGCCTACTTCGACCAGTGGTCGATCTACGCGAACGCGTACTACCCGAAGACGATCCAGGACACCGGCGTCGCCGGGAAGCTGGACTACCTGATCTACTCGTTCGCCAACATCCACCCCACCAACCTGAACTGTTTCGAGGCCACCAAGGCCGCGAGCCAGGACGACAACAACCCCAGCGCGGGCGACGGTGCGGGTGACGCGTTCGCCGACTACCAGAAGAGCTTCGGTCCGGACATCTCGGTCGACGGCGTCGGTGACGCCTGGGGCCAGCCGATCGCGGGCAACTTCAACCAGCTGAAGAAGCTGAAGGCGAAGAACCCCAACCTCAAGATCCTGATCTCGCTGGGCGGTTGGACGTACTCCAAGTACTTCTCGGCGGCGGCCGCAACGGACGCCTCGCGCAAGAAGCTGGTCTCGTCCTGCATCGACATGTTCATCAAGGGCAACCTGCCGGCGGACGCCGGCTACGGCGGCCCGGGCTCGGCGGCCGGCATCTTCGACGGCGTCGACATCGACTGGGAGTACCCGGGCGGCGGTGGCCACACCGGCAACCTGGAGAGCCCGAACGACAAGCAGAACTTCACCCTGCTGCTGAAGGAGCTGCGCGAGCAGCTGGACGCCCAGGGCAAGGCCGACGGCAAGACCTACGCCACCGCGGCGGCCGTCGGCGCCGGCCAGGACAAGATCCGCAACGTGGAGACCGACAAGATCGGCCAGTACCTCACGTTCCTGGACATCATGACCTACGACATGCACGGTGCGTGGGACGCCAAGGGCCCGACCAACCACCAGGCCCCGATCTACTCCGGCCCGGACGACCCGATGACCCCGGCCAAGCCGGGCAACGGCAAGTACTCGGTCGACGCCGCGATCAAGGCGTACACCGCCGGTGACACCGACTACGGCATCCCGGGCGGTTTCCCCGCCAAGAAGATCAACGTGGGTGTCCCGTTCTACTACCGCGGCTGGACCGGCGTTCAGAACAACGGCAAGAACGGCCTCTTCCAGCCCGCCACCGGTCCGGCCGCGGGTGCGGCGATGTCCGGCAACGTCCCCGGAATCCAGATGTACAAGGAGCTCGCGGGCTTCGTCGACAACCCGGCCAGGACCTTCTGGGACGACACGGCGAAGACCACGTACTTCTACGACGGTTCCACCTTCTGGAGCGGTGAGGACACCCGGTCCATCCAGGCCAAGGTCGACTACGCCCACTGCAACGGCCTCGGTGGCTCCTTCGCCTTCTCGCTGTACGACCTGGGTACCAGGACCGCGCTGTTCGACAAGATGGTCGAGGCCACCAACGGCTCCGCCGCCGCCTGCCCGGCCGCGCCGAGCCCCACCCCGACCCCGACCCAGACGGTGACCCCCACTCCGACCCCGACCGCGACGGCCACCGCCACCGCGACCCCGACGGCGACCGCCACCCCGACCTCTCCGGCCGGCTGCTCCGCCGCGCCGAGCTGGGACGCGGCCACCACCTACGCCACCTCGACCAAGGTCTCCTGGAAGGGGCACTACTACACCAACAAGTGGTGGACCAAGGGCGAGGACCCCACCACCACCGGTCAGTGGGGCGTCTGGACCGACAACGGGCCCTGCTGAGGCCGTACCGGTCGACCGCCCGGGCAGCTGAACACCCGGGCACCTGAACACCGGAGCACCTGAACACCCGATTACCGAGGGCCTGACGGACCCTCGCGCCAGACGAGTCCGGCCCGCCGGGGGACGATC
Organism: Kitasatospora sp. NPDC050463; assembly: GCF_040655255.1. Classification (NCBI taxonomy): domain Bacteria; kingdom Bacillati; phylum Actinomycetota; class Actinomycetes; order Kitasatosporales; family Streptomycetaceae; genus Kitasatospora; species Kitasatospora sp. NPDC050463. The sequence continues at coordinate 33,174 of NZ_JBFAJO010000009.1, read as the reverse complement.
CCCCTGCGGGCCGGACTTTCCACGTTTCCGGGCCGCTCGGGCCGGGTCGGCGCTCAGGCCAGGTCGTCGGTGCGCCCGAGCGCGTCGGGCTGGCTCTCCTCGATCCGGCGCAGCATGCGGGCCAGCATTCCGGAGAGGACGGTGCGGTCCTCGCCGACGACGTCCTGGAGCAGCTCCTCCTCGAAGACGGCGGCCATCCGCATCGACTCCAGCCACTTGTCGCGGCCGTTCTCGGTCAGCTCGATGATCACCCGGACCCGGTTGGTCTCGTCCCGCTCCCGGGTGACGAGGTCCTCGGCGACCATCCGGTCGATCCGGTGGGTCATCGCGGCCGGGGTGAGCCCGAGCCGCTTGGCCAGCTCGCCCGGTCCGAGCCGGTACGGGCTGCCGGCGACCACCAGGGCCTTGAGCACCTCCCACTCGGCGGAGGTGATTCCGAGCACAGTCAGCTGCCGGCTGTAGGCGACACCCATCCGCCGGGCGACCCGGGACAGGGTCTGCACGATGGTCTCCACCTGCGGGTCCACGGTGGGGAATTCCCGCTGGTAGACGGCCACCTGCTCGGCGATGCCCAGCTCGTCGGGGGCGGCCGTCGCGGGCTTGTCTGCTGTCATGCGGACCAGTGTCGCACGTGGGGTGCACACCTTAAGCCTTTGACTCCACACTCTTCCGGTGCTAAGACTTTATCTCGGCAGACTTTAGCTCTTAAATCTTCTGGGCTTAAGAGTATCCATCGAAACCCAGTGAAGGGGTGTGCACGGTGACCGGCACGGTGAAGCAGCAGAGGCAGCAGCGTCATGGGGCGGGCGGCCCGCTGCGCCGCGTCCAGATCGGCAACGCGCTCAGCGCGTTCGGCAGCGGGTTCACGATGCCGTACATGTTCGTGTACGTGGACCAGGTGCGGGGCCTGGGCTCGCTGGCCGCCGGGATGGTGTTCACCGTCTTCGCGCTGGCCGCGCTCGCCGTGCTCCCCTTCACCGGCCGTGGCATCGACCGGTACGGCCCGCGCCCGGTGCTGCTCGCCGGCGCCGCGCTCGCCGCCGTCGGCGCGTTCGCCTTCGGTCACGCCACCGGCACCCCGGCCCTGCTGGTCTCGTCCTTCCTGTTCGGTGCGGGTGTCACCACCTGCCAGCCGGCGCTCGCCACGATGATCGTCCGCTGCTCGACCGCCGCGACCAGGTCGCACGCGTTCGCGCTGCAGTTCACCCTGATCAACCTGGGCATGGGCATCGGCGCGCTGGTCGGCGGCCAGATCGTGAACGTCGCCGACCCGGCCAGCCTGACCCGGCTGTTCACCATCGAGGCCGTCACCTTCCTCGGCCTGGCCCTGGTCACCGGCAGCGCCCGGATCCCGAACGCCGCCCCGGTCCTGGTCCAGGGGTCGGCCCAGGGCCCCCAGGGCCTGCGGGCGCTGGTCGCCGACAAGGCGATGCTGCGGCTCTGCGTGCTCGCCGGGCTGATCTTCTTCACCTGCTACGGCCAGTTCGAGTCCGGTGTCGCGGCCTTCGCCACCGACACCGTCGGCACCGCACCCTCCACCCTGGGCATCGCCATCGGCGCCAACGCGCTGACCATCGTGGTGCTGCAGATGTTCATGGTGCGGATCACCGCCCGCCGCCGGCGCACCACCGCGATGGCCGCGGCCGGCGTGGTCTGGCTGGGTGCCTGGGCGATGGCCCTGGTGGCGGGCCTGATCCGGACCGAGACCATGGCCGCCACGGTCGCGATCGTCTCGATCTACGCCCTGTTCGGGGTCGGCGAGTCGCTGCTCGCGCCCACCCTGGGCCCGATCGTCGCCGATCTCGCCCCGGCCAGGCTGCTCGGCACCTACAACTCCGGGTACGCCCTGGTGAAGCAGGTCGCGATCGCGGTCGGCCCGGCCGTCGGCGTGCTGCTGGTCGGCTCCGGCACCTGGCCGCTCTACCTGGCGGCGATGGCCGGCTCCACCGTGCTGATCGTGGTCCTCGCGCTGCGGCTGCGGCCGTACCTCACGGCGGTCCAGGACAACGCCGCCCCGGCGATCGTCCGCACGACCCTCCCCGTCCGGGAGCTCCAGACCGCCGCGTGACGGACATCGAAACGGGCGCCGACCGGATCACCTGGTCGGCGCCCGTCGCGCTTGGCTTCCTGACCACTGCGCCATAGGGTCAGTGGCTGTCGACCTCCCGCCCCGCTATGCCGGGAAGTCCGGTTCGTCCCCCCGGTTGAAGCGGGGCATCCCCGGAGGTATCCGATGACGCAAGCGGCGCTGACGCACCCCCCGGCGGCCCCGGCCCCCGCAGCCCCCGCACCGGCCCGTCGGGGGCTGCCGCGGTGGGCGGCCGAGCGGGCCGGCTGGCTCGGGCCGATCGGCGTGGCGCTCTTCGCCGGACTGCTCAGGTTCTGGAACCTCGGCTACCCCAACGCCTTCGTCTTCGACGAGACGTACTACCCCAAGGACGCCTGGTCGCTGCTCGAACAGGGCTACGAGGGCACCTGGCCGGACAGCGCCAACGCCGACATCCTGGGCGTTCCGCAGCGCATCCCGCTCACCTCCGCGCCCGAGTTCATCGCCCACCCGCCGCTCGGCAAATGGGTCATCTCGCTCGGCGAATGGGGCTTCGGACTGCACCCCTTCGGCTGGCGGTTCATGACCGCGCTGCTCGGTACCGTCACCGTGCTGATGCTGGCCCGGATCGGCCGCCGGCTCTTCGGCTCCACCCTGATCGGCTGCACCGCCGCCCTGCTGATGGCCGTCGACGGCCTCCACCTGGTGATGAGCCGGGTCGGCCTGCTGGACGGCGTCCAGATGACCTTCGTCCTCGCCGCCTTCGGCAGCCTGCTGATCGACCGCGACCGCACCCGTGCCCGCCTGGCGTCCGCCCGCGACGGGGGGGACCCGGACGGCGACCGGATCCGCCTCGGCCCGCGCCCCTGGCGGATCGCCGCCGGTGTCGCCCTCGGCGCCGCCTGCGCGGTGAAGTGGAACGGCGTCATGGTGCTCGCCGCCTTCGGCCTGCTCACCGTGCTCTGGGACCAGTCCGGACGCCGCTGGGCCGGCGCCCGCCGCCCCTGGCGCTCGATGCTGCGCCTGGACGCGCTGCCCGCCCTGCTCGCCATGGTCGGCTCGGCCCTGGTGGTGTACGTCGGCTCCTGGGCCGGCTGGCTCGCCGCCGGTGGCCGCAGCGGCGGGGGGTACGACCGGCACTGGGCCGACGACCGGGCCGGGCTCTCCGCCGACAGCTTCCTCGGCGTCCCGCTGCCGCAGGTCCCGATGAGCTGGGTGCCGGCCCCGCTGCGCAGCCTCTGGCACTACCACGCGCAGATGTACGACTTCAACACCGGTCTGAGCACCCCGCACACCTACCAGTCGAACCCGTTCAGCTGGCTCGTCCAGGGCCGCCCGGTCTCCATGTACTGGGAGCAGGTCCCGAACGGGCAGCAGGGCTGCACGGCCTCCGGCGGCTGCGCCGCGCAGATCCTCGGCCTCGGCACCCCGCTGCTCTGGTGGACGGCCTGCTTCGCCCTGGTCTACCTGCTCTGGCGCTGGTTCTTCCGCCGGGACTGGCGCTCGGGCGCGGTGCTCTGCGGCGTCGCCGGCGTCTACCTGCCCTGGTTCCAGTACCAGGAACGGACGGTCTTCTCGTTCTACATGGTCGTGCTGGTGCCCTTCCTCTGCCTGGCCGTCGCCCAGATGCTCGGAGCGATGCTGGGGCCGCAGGGCTGCTCGCCCGAACGGCGCCGGGTCGGTGCGGCCGGGGCCGGACTGGTCGTGCTGGCGATCGTGGCCTGTTTCGCCTTCTTCTATCCGCTCTACACGGCGGAGGTGATCCCCATGACGTCCTGGCAGGACCGGATGTGGTTCACCAGCTGGATCTGAGGAGTGGCGCTCTCGGCTGCCGCGCAGAACCAGCTGCTGCCGGTCACCCCCACCCTGGGAGTGGTCACCGCCGTGCTGCTGGCAGCCGCCGTGGCGGTGGCCGGGTGGGGCCTGCTCGGGCAGGGGCACGCGGTGCTGCGAGCCGGGCTGCGCGCGGTGGTGCAGCTGGCCGCCGTCGCGCTGGTGATCACCTGGGTGGTCGGCTCGCTCTGGTGGTCGGCGCTGTTCGTCCTGCTGATGTTCGCGGTCGCGGTGCGGACGGCCGGTCGGCGGATGACCGCCGGACCGCAGTGGATCCGGGCGGCCGCGCCGATCGGCGCCGGGGTGCTGCCGGTGCTCGCGCTGCTGCTGGCCGTCGGGCTGCTGCCGCCGAAGGGCCTCTCGATCATCCCGGTGGCGGGCATCCTGATCGGCGGCGCGCTCACCGCCACCTCGCTGGCCGGCCGGCGCGCCCTGGACGAGCTGCGCCAGCGGCACGGCGAGGTCGAGGCGGCGCTCGCGCTGGGCTTCGAGGAGCGCGACGCCCGGCTGGAGATCTGCCGGACCGCCGCCGCGACCTCGCTCGTCCCGGCGCTCGACCAGACCCGGACCGTGGGCCTGGTCACACTGCCCGGCGCGTTCGTCGGCATGCTGCTAGGCGGCGCTTCCCCGACGCAGGCGGGCGCGGTGCAGCTGTTCGTGCTGATCGGGCTGCTGGCGGTGGAGTCGGTGGCGGTGGTGGTGGTGCTGGAGCTGGTCGCCCGGGGACTGGTGGGCACCGTGCGGCCCGGCGGGGTCGGGTAGGCTTGGCGCGTTGAAGGGGAGTAGCCCTCCACCGGACCGTCGACATACTGGCCCCCAGGGGCCCGGCGCCCGGGGCATCCGTAAACGGGTGCCGGCGAGACCTTCGGCCGCAGTGCTGTGATGTTCTGACCAGCGCTGTCGGGCCGGAGCGTCCCCTCACGGAGCCGCCGAGGCCCGGCAGCCCGACCCGAGGGATACCGAACCCCCGATGAGCCTGACCGTAGCCGCGATCACCTTCGGCATCGTCTTCCTGTCCGAACTCCCGGACAAGACCGCCCTGGCCAGCCTGATGCTCGGCGCCAAGTACCGGGCGAGTTATGTCTTCGCGGGCATCGCCGCCGCCTTCGCCCTCCAGGTCGGCATCGCCCTGGTCGCCGGGCAGCTGCTCTCGCTGCTCCCGCACCGCTGGGTGGAGGGCGTCACCGGCGTGCTGTTCCTGGCCGGGGCCGCGATGCTGCTCTTCCACGGCGGCGACGACGAGGACGGCCACGCCGCCAAGGAGCCCTCCGCGAACAGCTTCTGGAAGGTCGCCGGGGCCAGCTTCGTGGTCGTCGCTATCGCCGAGTTCGGCGACCTCACCCAGATCATGACCGCCAACCTGGCCGCCAAGTACGCCGACCTGCTTGCCGTCGGCATCGGCGCCTGGCTGGCGCTGTGCGCCGTCGCCGGGATCGCGATCCTCGGCGGGCAGAAGCTGCTGAAGCACGTCCCGATGAAGATGATCATCAGGGTGGCGGCCGGCATCATGGTGCTGATGGCCGGGTTCAGCATCTTCCAGGCGATCACCGGCTGACGCGCGGTCAGCGGCCGCCGCGTGGAAGGCCGGTGGTCCACGGTGGTGCACGACCACCGGTCCGGCGTGTGGTCAGTAGTCAGCAGGTGGTGCGCTTCGCCAGGGCGGCGGCGGTGTTGGGGCCGTAGACGCCGCTCTCGTCGCCCTGGACCCCCTGCATCACCTGGAAGTACGCGACCGAGCTCTCGGTGCGGCGGTCGAAGGTGCCGTTCGTGGGGACGCTCATCCAGCACAGGACCTCGGCCAGCTTCTCCTGCATGGCCGTCACGCTCGCCCCCTTCATCCCGTACCGCAGCACCTGGAAGGTGGGCGTCGGCGTCGGGGTGGTCGTCGCCGTCGTCGTCGGGGTCGGGGTGACCGGCGTCGGTGTCGGCGCGGGCGGCGTGGTGACCGGCGCCGGGGGAGCGGGCGCGACCGGGGCGGCCGTGACGGCCGTGGCGCTCGGGGTCGCCGTCCTGCTCGGGCTCGGCTTGGCCGTCCTGCTCGGGGACGGGCTCGGGGCCTCACTGGTGGACTGCGGCGCGCTCGGGCTCGGCTCCGCCGGGGTGGTCGGGTCGACCGGCGCGAGCGCCAGGGTCGTGGAGGGCGCGGGCTGCGCCCGGTCGGTCGGTTCGGCGGAGGGCGTCACCGCGTACGCCAGGCCGACGGTGAGCACCAGCAGCGCGGCGCCGCCCGCCGCCAGCAGCCCCTTGCGCCGGGCCGGCATGCCCCCCTCGGCCTGCTCCGTCGCGCGGCGGGCGGCCCGGCCACCGGCGGCGCCGGGCGCGGCCCCGTCGAACGGGAAGTACCCGATCTCCGCGTCCTCGGCCGGGGGCTGTTCCACCGTCGGGCGGGGGCCCGGCGGGGGCACCGACATCACCGGCGGCAGCACCGTGGTCGCATAGGCGTCCGCGTCCGGCCCGACCGGTGGCGCACCGGGCCCTTGGGGCCAGGGCCCCGCCGGCGGCGCGCCGGGCCCCTGGGCGGGTGGCAGCACGGTGGTGGCGAACGGGTCCACGGGAAGGTCCACCGGCGGCATGTCCACGATCCGGCCGACGGCCTGCGGCACGTACGGGCGGACCAGCGGCGGGCCTTCGAGGTGCGGGAGGACGGCGGTCTCGGTCAGGCCCGGATCCGGGAGGCACCTGCACCCGGCGGAGCGTGCGGTGCCGCACGTCGGGCAGTGCTGGTCCGGCATCGGCCGGTCCTCCTCGGTCTCGGATCGTTTCTCGCTGCCCTCGGACGTGTGTTCCCGGGGGCGAACGCGCCTGATTATGCAGGACGGTCCCAGGGGTGGACAGGGGGGGTCCGGGCCCCTGCGGGGGTGTTGTGACGGTTGATGACGGTTGTGCCCCGATGAACGGTCGACGGGCCGGTGGAGTCCCCCGAACGGCCGCCGTTCTTACGTTCGGCTCAACTGAACGGCGCAAACCAGGGCATTTCTGACAGCATGGTGAGCTGGGAGTGATCATCCGCACGGACCCCGCCGACCGGGGGCCGCGACCCCTACGGAGACCCGATGACGGATCCGATCGCCGTGTCCGACCGCGGCCCGGCGGGCGAGCCCGGCCCGCCGGAGGTCACCGTCCCCAACCTCTGGGTGCCGATCGGCGCCCTGCTGCTGGCGATGCTGCTGGCCGCGCTCGACCAGACCATCGTCTCCACCGCCCTGCCCACCATCGTCAGCGACCTCGGCGGCCTGGAGCACCTCTCCTGGGTGGTCACCGCCTACCTGCTGGCCTCCACGGCCGCCACCCCGCTCTGGGGCAAACTCGGCGACATGTACGGCCGGAAGCGCTTCTTCCAGGCCTCGATCGTCATCTTCCTGGTGGGGTCGGTGCTCTGCGGCATCGCCCAGAACATGGGTGAGCTGATCGCCTTCCGGGCCCTCCAGGGCCTCGGCGGCGGCGGGTTGATGGTGCTCTCCCAGGCCATCGTCGGTGACCTGGTCTCACCCCGGGACCGCGGCAAGTACCAGGGCCTGTTCGGCGCGGTCTTCGGCGTCACCAGCGTGCTCGGACCGCTGCTCGGCGGCCTCTTCGTGGACAACCTCAGCTGGCGCTGGGTCTTCTACATCAACCTGCCGATCGGCGTGGTCGCGCTGGTGGTGATCGCCGCCGTGCTGCACGGGTCGGAGGTGAAGCGCCGGCACCGCATCGACTACCTGGGCACCGTGCTGATCGCCTCGGTGGCCACCTGCCTGGTGCTGATGACCTCGCTCGGCGGAACGACCTGGGGCTGGAGCTCCTGGCAGATCGTCGGACTGGGCGTGCTGGGCCTCGTCCTGCTGGTCGCCTTCGTGCTGGTCGAGCGGACCGCGGCCGAACCGGTCCTGCCGCTGCGGCTGTTCCGCTCCCGGACGTTCAGCCTGGTCGCCGTCATCTCCTTCGTGGTCGGCTTCGCGATGTTCGGCGCGCTCACCTACCTGCCGACGTTCCTTCAGGTGGTCATGGAGGTCTCGCCGACCATGTCCGGCATCCACATGCTGCCGATGGTCCTCGGGATGCTGCTCACCTCGATCGGCTCCGGCCAGATCGTCGCCCGCACCGGCCACTACCGGATCTTCCCGATCGTCGGGACGGCCGTCACCACGGTGGGCCTGCTGCTGCTCTCCACGCTGGACGAGCACAGCAGCACCTTCGAGATGAGCTGCTACTTCCTCGTCTTCGGCCTCGGCCTGGGCCTGGTGATGCAGGTGCTGGTGCTGGTCGTGCAGAACTCCGTCGGCTACCAGGACCTGGGGGTGGCCACCGCCGGTGCCACCTTCTTCCGGTCCATCGGGGCGTCGTTCGGCGTCTCCGTCTTCGGTACCGTCTTCGCCTCCGGGCTCAGCAGCCGGCTGGCCGACGCCCTGGCGTCCGGGGTGTCGCTGCCGCCCGGCTTCGACCCCGGGACGATCAGCTCCGACCCGCGCATGATCGCCGGGCTGCCGGCCGCCACGCAGGACGCGATCCACCACGCGTACGCCGAGTCGATCACCCGGGTCTTCCTGTACGCGGTGCCGGTGGTCGTGGTCGCCTTCGTGCTGTCGCTCTTCCTGCGCGAGCAGAAGCTGCGCTCGACGGTGACCGCTCCCGACCTGAGCGAGTCGATCGGTCTCAACCCGGTGGAGCGGTCCTCGTTGGACGAGATCGCCCGCGCCCTGTCGGTGCTGAGCACTCGGGAGGCCCGGCGCGACCTGTTCCGAAGGATCACCGCGGGGGCCGGACTGGACCTCAAGCCGGCCTCCAGCTGGCTGCTGCTGCAGATGCACCACCACGGTTCGGCCGACCCCGCCGACCTGGCCGAGCGTCGGGTGGTGCCGCTCGCCGTCATCGAGGAAGCCACCCGGGAGGTGGAGGGCCGGGGTCTGGCGTCGCGCACCGGCAGCCTCCCGCTGCGGCTCACCGAACCGGGCGAGGCGGCGGCGCTGCGGCTGGTGGCCGCCCGTCGCGAGCAGCTCTCCGAACTGCTCGGCGACTGGGACGAGAAGCAGTACGCGGACCTCGCCGAGCTGCTGACCAAGCTCTCCGCCACGCTCTGTGCGGACGAGCGCGACCGGCCGGACCGGACCGACCACCCCGGGCCGGAGCACGCGCAGCGGTCGTTGTAGCCGTTCAGCCGTTCAGCCGTTCTGCCGCGTGGAAGGTCTCCGGTCCTGCCGCGGGGTGCCGAGCCAGCCTCAGGGGTGCCGAGCCAGCCTCAGGGGGCACCGAACCATCGCGGGGTGTCGAGCCGGAACGGCTCGCCCGGGGCCAGCGTGCGCAGGTCCGTCTCCAGGGTGCGCAGCCGCTCCTCGCCGAGGGTGTCGGACCACTGGGCGCGCAGCTCGTCGAAGATCCTGGCCGACCGCACCAGACAGTCGGTGCCGCGCGCGGTGAGCCGGACCACCTTGCGGCGGGCGTCGGCGGGGTCGCTGCCGCGCTCGACGTAGCCGAGCTGTTCGAGCTGCTCGACCGTCTTGCCGGCGGCCTGCTTGGAGACGCCGAGGCGGCGGCCGAGTTCGACGGCGGTGGTGCCGTCCGGTCCGATCGCCTGGAAGACGAAGCCGTGCATCGGTCGCAGGCCGGGGTGACCCTCGTGGGCGATCCGCTCGTGCAGCTCGTCGATGATCACGCGGAAGGCGAGCAGCAGGCGCAGGGGCAGCTCGTAGCCGGGGGGAGTGGAATCGCTTGACATTGATAGACAACCTCATTGACCATATGGACAACGTCATTGACCATTCTAGGGGGCCACCGCACATGTCAGTCATCCGCAGCACCGAAGCCCGCCGCACCGAGACGCCCAACGCCGCCATGACCACCCTCGCCTCACCCACCCAGGGCGGCACCGGACTCGCGATGTGGCACGTCGACATGATCCCGGGGCGCGAGGGCCCGCTGCACGCCATGAGCACCGAGCAGATCTGGACCTTCCTGGCCGGTGACGCCACCGTCGACCTCGCCGGCGAGGTGCTCACCATGGGGGCGGGCGACACCCTCGTCCTGCCGGCGGACGTCGCCCGGCAGGTTCGCACCACCGCCGGATTCACCGCCGTGGTGGCCTCGCCCACCCCCTCCGTGGCCTACAACCCGGGCGCCGTCACCCCTGAGGGTGCCTGCGGCCTGGCGCCGAGGGACGCCGACCGCGTCGTTCCGCCGTGGATCGCCTGAGGGTGGGCGGATACGGGGCGTCAGGTGTAGCAGACTGCTCGCAACTGACCAGGCCGGGGCCTGTGGTGGCCCCGGCTGACGAGGAGGTGCGGCGTGTCCGTCGTGAAGATCAATGTGCTGACCGTTCCGGCCGAGCAGCGGGCGGAGCTGGAGAAGCGGTTCGCAGCCCGGGCCGGGGCGGTCGAGAACTCGGACGGCTTCGAGTGGTTCGAGCTGCTCCGCCCGGTCGAGGGCACCGACGAGTACCTCGTCTACACCCGCTGGCGCAGCGAGGACGACTTCAAGGCCTGGATGGAGGGCCCGATGCAGGCCGCCCACCGCCAGGGGCCGCCGGCCGCCGAGGGTGAGGCTCCGAAGCGTCCGGCTGCTTCCGGCTCCACCCTGTGGTCCTTCGAGGTCGTCCAGTCGGCGGGCCCGAAGGCCTGAGGCCGCTCGCCTGACGCGCGCCCCCGGTCCTGAGGGTCCGGGGGCGCGCGTCGGTGGTTCTCGTGGTCGAGGACGGCCGCCCGCCCTTCCCCGCCGTTTCGAGAGGGCCCGGACCACCTGGCCGGCTGACGGCCGCCCGCCCTTCCAGGGATCCGGGGAAGGGCGGGCGGGGGGCCTGCGTCAGAGGGTGTCCTTCACCTTGATGTAGCCGCCCTCCACGACGAACTGCTGGTTGGGGTTGTCCGCCCCGCACCGGTAGATGAAGGCGTTGTCGCCGTTGTCGCGCGTGCGGCCGACGTCCAGGCACATCTCGTGGGCGGTGCCGAGCGTCGACTCCAGGACGAACGCTCCCCGGCGCAGCTGCCAGGTCTGGTTGGCGGTGCCTTCGGGCGTGTCCTCGCACGCCCAGATGCGTACGTTGTCGCCGTCGAAGCCGGTGTTGTCGGCGTCCAGGCACATCTCCGGGCTGGAGCCGACGGTGTCGGCGACCTTGACCCGGCCGCCGTCGAGCACGAAGCGCTGGTTGGTGTGGTCGAGACACTGCCAGATCTTGGCATTGTCGGCGTTGAACCGGGTGTTGCCGACGTCCAGGCACATCCCGGTCGGCACCCGGGGCGGGGTGGCGACGTTCAGGGTGCCGTTCTCGATCGTGTAGTCCGTCCCGTTGTTCGGATCGCGGTACCGGAAGCTGCCGTTGCCGCGCGGGAGCGTCGTGTTGGCGGGCGCGGTGGCGTCCACGGTGACCCGCGGGGAGAAACGGAAGTAGCCGTTGGACGGCCAGCTGCTCCGGCCGCCGTTGAGTCCGTAACCCTCGCAGGTGAGCGTCCGGTTGGCGTTGCCGAGCGTGCAGTTCCGCATGCCCACGTTGTTGCCGGTCCAGGTCGAGCCGTTGCCGCTGTACTCGGTGGGGACGGTCGCCTGCGGGGCGAAGGTGGTGTTGCCCGGTGCGGTGAAGACGGCGGTCATGCCGGAGGGGGGAAGGAGGCCGGGACCGCCGGTGTTCTGGTACGTCCACGGCACCGCGGCGGTCTGGCCGGGGGCGATCGTCACGGTGGTCGGTGCGTCGCGTCCGATGAACGTCACGGCGGCGGCCGTCGAGGCGAACGCGCCGGCGAGCGTCAGGGACGCGACGGCCACGGTGGCCGTACGGGCAAGACCTCTCCTGAGGGAACTCACGAACTCGACTCCACTTCCTGGAAGGCACGGTGGGTGTGCGGTCGAGATCTTTGTGTACGGACGGACGGCGGAGGGCGGAGGTCACGCCCGGAGCCGCGCGGTTCACCCGGAAGAGGGGTGTTCGCCGCACGGGCCGCCGCCGCATGGTCCAAGCCCGGCGTGCCCCCGGAGCCGTCCGGGGGCACGCCGGGGTCAGTTCTTCGGCGGGTTGAACTCCACCGGGGCGGCGAAGGCGGCGCGGCGGGTGGCGCGGCGCAGGGCGCGCAGGACGGTGGTGCCGAGGGTCAGGCAGAGGACGACGGTGAGGACCGCGCGGGGGAGGTCCCAGCCGAGGGAGGTGGTGAGGCAGTAGGCGGCGAAACGGACCAGGTTGGCCGTCACCTCGTCCCCCGGGACGAAGGAGATCGAGCCGGAGAGGCCGGCGATGTAGGGCCAGCCCTGGAGGTTCATGATCGTGCCGTAGAGCAGCGAGGCGCCGGCGCCGTAGCCGGCGAGCAGCACGAGTTCGCGGCGGCCGCGCAGGGTGGCGGCGCCCGGGAGGAGGCCCGCGCCCAGGCAGACCCAGCCCATGGCGAGCATCTGGAACGGCAGCCAGGGGCCCACCCCGCCGGTCAGCAGGGCGGAGGCGAACATCGACAGCGAGCCGAGGACGAAGCCGAAGCCCGGGCCGAGGACCCGCCCGGCGAGCACCATCAGGAAGAACATCGGCTCCAGCCCGGCCGTACCCGCGCCGAGTGGGCGCAGCGCCGCGCCCGCCGCGGCCAGTACGCCGAGCAGGGCGACCGACTTGGCGTCCAGGCCGGGTGCGCCGCCGCCGGCCGTCCGGCCCTCGGAGATCTGGGCGATCACCACGGCGAGCAGGAGGGGGAGGAGCAGGGCGAACAGCCAGGGGGCGTCGCTGGAGTGGCCGACCAGGGCGGACCTGGTCGAGGCGAGCAGCGGCCAGCCGAAGGCGGCCACGCCGACGAACGAGGTGAGCAGCAGGGTCGCGATCGAGCGGTGGCCGAGGGGGACGGGGTGGTTCGTCCGGCGCTCGTGGAGGGAGCGGCGGCCGAGGGGGACGCGGCTCGCCTGCCTCGGGGCGCGGCTCATCCGGCGCTCCCGTCGAGAGCCCGTTCGACCTGGCGGACGGTGAGCCAGGGCCCGGGCGCGAGGATCTTGGAGACCTGCGGGGCGAAGGCGGGGGAGGAGACCACCACCTCCGGGGTCGGGCCGTCCGCGACGATCTCGCCGTCGGCCAGGATCACCGTGCGGTGGGCGAGTTCGGCGGCGAGCTCGACATCGTGGGTGGCGAGCAGGACGGCGTGCCCCTCGGCGGCGAGCGCGCGCAGGATCTCCACCAGACGGGCCTTGGCGGCGTAGTCCAGGCCACGGGTGGGCTCGTCGAGCAGGACCAGCGGCGGCCGGGCGGTGAGCACCACGGCCAGTGCCAGGGTGAGCCGCTGGCCCTCGGAGAGGTCGCGGGGGTGGGTGGCCCCGGCGATGCCGGGCAGGAGCCGCTCCACCAGGGCGCGGCAGGTACCGGGCTCGGCGCCCGCGTCGCCGTCGGCGGCGGCGCACTCGGCCGTGACGCTCTCCCCGTACAGCAGGTCGCGCGGGTCCTGCGGGACGAGGCCGACCTGGCGGATCAGCTCGGCGGGCCGGGTGCGGTGCGGGGTGCGGCCACCGACCCGGACGCCGCCGGCGGCGGGGGCGTGCAGGCCGACCAGGGCGCCGAGCAGGGTGGACTTGCCGGCGCCGTTGCGGCCCATCAGCGCGGTGATCTCGCCGGGTTGGAGGGCGAGGTCCACACCGCGCAGGGCCGGGACGGGCCCGCGCTTCACGGCGAGACGGTCGGCGGTGGCGATCGGGGTGTTGGTGGCGACCGGGGTGCCGGTGGCGACCGGTGCGGCGGCGGGCCGCAGGCCGTCCAGCCGGGTGCGCAGCGGTGCGGCCTTGCGGCGGGCGTCGCGGACGGAGAGCGGCAGCGGCTGCCAGCCGGCGAGCCGCCCCAGCCCGACCACGGGCGGGTGGACCGGCGAGTGCGCCATCACCTCGGCCGGTTCGCCCAGGACGGGCGGCGCGCCGGGTGTCAGCAGCAGGACCTGGTCGGCGTACTGGACGACCCGCTCCAGCCGGTGTTCCGCCATCAGCACGGTGGTGCCCAGGTCGTGGACCAGGCGCTGCAGGACGGCCAGCACCTCCTCGGCGGCGCCCGGGTCGAGTGCCGAGGTGGGCTCGTCCAGGACCAGCACGCGCGGGTGGACGGTGAGCACGGAGCCGATGGCGACGCGCTGCTGCTGGCCGCCGGACAGCGAGCCGAGCGCGCGGTCGCGCAGGTCGGCGAGGCCGAGCAGGTCGAGCGTCTCCTCGACCCGGCGCCGCATCACGTCCGGGGCCAGGCCCAGCGACTCCATGCCGTAGGCGAGTTCGTCCTCGACCGTGTCGGTGACGAAGTGGGCGAGCGGGTCCTGGCCCACCGTGCCGACCAGGTCGGCGAGTTCGCGCGGGCGGTGGTCCCGGGTGTCGCGCCCGCCGACGGTGACCCGGCCGTGCAGCACACCGCCGGTGAAGTGCGGAACGAGGCCGCTGACGGTGCCCAGCAGGGTGGACTTGCCGGAGCCGGACGGGCCCACCAGCAGGCAGAGTTCCCCCTCGGGGACGGTCAGGTCGACGCCGCTGAGCGCCGGGGCCTCGGCGTCGGCGTACTGGACGGAGACCTGCTCGAAGGTGATCACGAGGCCCTCCGGGGCGGGTGCGGGGTGACGAATGCCGGCAGCAGACCGACCAGCACGGCGAGGACGGCGGTCAGCGGCAGGGCGGGGGCGGTCGGCGGGACGACGGTCGGGGCGAAGGCGGCGGGATCGCGGGCGGAGAGCCAGATCGTCAACGCGGCCACGGCGGCGCCCGACCCGGCGGTCAGCCACTCGGGCAGGGCCCACGGGTCGGGGCGGTAGCGCGTCCGGGGGGAACGCCGACCGCCGAGCAGCAGGCCGGCGAAGGCCGCGGCCAGGCCGAGCAGCAGGACGGGCAGGGCCCAGCCGGCGCCGCCCGCGGTGAGCAGCCCGTACGCGGCGAGGCAGATCCCGAGCAGACCGGCCAGGGTGAGCGCGGCGGTGGTGCGGGCGAGGCGCGGCGGGACGTCGGCGGTGCGGCCGAAGCCGCGGGTGTCCATCGCGGCGGCCAGTGCCACCGAACGCTCCAACGCGCCCTCCAGCACGGGCAGTCCGACGCTCAGCACGGCGGCCACGCCCCGGTCGGTGCGCCCGCGCAGACGGCGGGCGGCGCGCAGTCGCTGCACGTCGGCGACCAGGTTGGGCGCGAAGGTCATCGCCACCACCACGGCCACGCCCGCCTCGTAGAGCGCGCCGGGCAGCGTGCGCAGCAGGCGGGTCGGGCTGGCGAGGGCGTTCGCGGCGCCGACGCAGACCAGCAGGGTGGCCAGCCGCAGCCCGTCGTAGAGCGCGGCGAGCAGACCCTCGACGGTGACCCGGCCGCCGATCCGCACGCCCTGCGCCCAGGCGGGCAGCGGGACTTCGGGGAGGGTGAAGAGGACGTGGGTGCCGGGGATCGGGGAGCCGAGCAGGACCGCGAAGACCAGGCGGATGCCGAGTACCAGCAGTCCGAGGCGGAGGAACGCGCCGTACGAGCGTGACCAGGGCGCGTCCCCGCGGCGGGCGGCGACGACGTAGCCGGCGACGGCGGCGAGCAGGAGCAGCAGCAGCGGGTTGGTGGTGCGGGTCGCCGCCGCGCCGAGGCCGAGTGCCCACAGCCACCAGGCCCCGGGGTGCAGCTGGCGGGGGCCGAGCGGGGGGCGCCGGGAGCGCGGGGTTCGGGGCGGGCCGGGGGCGCGGGGTGTGGTCACGGGGTGGGGGTCCAGGTCGGGGCGGGCGGGGGCTGAGGCGGGTTGGGGCGAGGTGGGTTGGGGTGAGGCGGGTTGGGGTGGGAGCGGGTCGAGAGGTGTGGGGCTGGTGGCCGGGAGTAGGAAGTCGGGTGGGTCGACTTCCTACTCCCAGCCCTTCTTCCGGTCCTGCCGCGGGCGTCGCATTCTCTGTAGACCGGTCGGTATAGAAGGCCATTTCGTAGGTAGACCGGTCGGTATAGAGGGGGCAGCCCTTCCGTGGTCCGGGCTATCGGCCGGGCCCTGGACGGCACGGGGACGGCACGGGGACGGCACACGGGCGACACGCGGCAAGGCGGCGCTGCAGACCCGGCGCGGAATATGCAGACCGGTCTACATAGGTGGACCGGTCTACATATTCGGCCCCACTCAGCGGCGACGGCGCGCCTGCCAGACGGCGCCGCCGGCCAGGACGGCGACCAGGGCGCCTCCCGCGATCAGTCCGATGTCGGGGCCGCTGCTGTGCTTGCCGTCGGCGGCCCCGGTCGTGGCGGGTCGGTCGGCCGCGCCGAGCTGGTCGCCGCAGCCCGCCTTCGGATAGCCGGCGATGGCGCAGAGCAGCCCGTTGGTGTCGTACCTCAGAGGAGGCGCGACGGCTGCCAACACCTCGGCCGAGTCGGCGTTGCCCGGCACGACCCCGCAGGCGGTGCGGCGCTCGGGCGGGGTCTCGCCGGGAGCGTCGGCGACGCTGCCGAAGTCCAGGACCACGGCGACGCGTTTGCGCCCCGGCTGCTCGGCGGTACTGTCGCAGATGGCGGCGAAGTCCCCGGCGGCGCCGGGCCGCGCGGCGTCCTGGCCGCTGTCGGGGCTGACGGCGAAGCGCCAGCCGTCCACGCTGCCGTCCTGCGGCACGTACACGGCCGGGCCCTGCTGCTGGTAGGCCCAGGCGCCGTCGGACCACTTCCAGAACGACCAGTACCGGTACCCGGCGGCCTGGGCGGGCGCCGCTCCGAGTACCAGCAGGATCAGCACCCCGGCGATCAGTCCGGCGACGAACCGGGCAGCCGCGGCCAGCGCCCGCCGACGCCGCTGGGGGTCGGCACAGAGACGACCGGCCGTGCGGGCACGCCCGGCGGTGCCGCCCGCCGGCTCAGCGCCCGCCGGCCCGCCGCGCCTGGACCGGCCAGCGCCCGCCGACGTGCCAGCGCCCGCCGACGTGCCGGCACCCGCCGACCGGCCCCTGGGGGTGCCGGGGCCGGTCACCGCTTCTGGCCCCGCTTGCGCTGCAGGCTCAGCACCAGGCCGCCGCCGACGCCGATCAGCAGACCGATGCCGATCGGCCACCACTGGCCGAGGCCGTCGTCCTTCTTCTTCTCGGCCGGTGCCGAGGAGGCGGCGGCGGAGGCCGGGGCGGTCGCCTTGGGCGCCGGGCCGAGCGCGGTCAACTGGGCGACCAGGTCGCCGCCGAACGCGGCGGGGTCGCGCTGGGCGGCCTGGGCGACCAGCAGCAGGGTGGCGGTGGCGGAGGCGTCCGTGCCGCCCTTGGTCCAGGTGCCGCCCTCCTTGGCCAGCCAGTCCACTGCGCCGGCGGCCTGCTGCGGGTGGCCGCCCTGGATCAGGCCGAGCGCGGCCCAGGCGGTGGCGGTGTAGTCGGGGGTGGGGGTGGCGCCGGGCATGCTCAGGGTCAGGTGCTGGCCGCCGGCCGCGAGTTGCGCCGTCAGGTAGGCGCCGGCCGCCTCGGCGGAGTCGGCGCGCGGCACGAGCGGCTCCGTGGAGCCGTTCGCGCAGGGCAGCGGCTTGGGCGCGGCATCCGTCCGGTTGGTGTTCGTCACCGGCAGCTTCCCGCCCGCCGCGGCGAGCGAGGCCTGGGCGCCGGCCAGGGCGTTCGGGGCGAGCGCACCGGCCGGGTCCGGCTGGTAGGCGAAGGCCCCGCGCTGGTCGGCGGGGGCGGCGCAGCCGAGCTGGAAGAGCGCCAGTCCGTCGAAGGCGCTGCGGCCCGACTTGGCCACGCCCGCCGGGTCCAGCTTGGCGGCGAGCAGGGCGTTCACGGCCAGGCCGGTGGAGTTGGCGTCACCGGGGCTGCCGGGGTTGTAGGCCCAGCTGCCGTCCGCGTTCTGGTTGGCCTTGAGCCACTGGACGCCCTTGTCGACGGCGTCCTGGTGGCCGCCGAGCGCGACCAGGGCCTGGACGGCGACGGCGGTCGCGTTGCTGTCCTCGGTCTTGGCGTCGCAGGCGGCCGAGGCGTCCGCGCGGTAGGACGGCCAGCCGCCGTCCGCGCACTGCTGGCCGGTGAGCCAGGAGACGGCGGAGTCGGCCGGGGTCACCTTGGCGCCCGCCAGAGCGGTGAGGGCGAGGGACTGGCGCCACACGCCGTCGTACGTCGGGTCGCCCTTGCCGTAGAGGCCCTCGGGGACGGGCGCGGTGGCGCCGGTCGAGGGGCTGTCGGCGAGGGCCGGTGCGGCGGCGGCGCCGGCCAGCAGGGTGGCGGACAGGGCGACGGCGCCCAGGCGGGCGGCGGTGAGCATGGTGGAGATGAGCCTTTCGATGAGCGGTGTGGTGGCCCGGGTGAGCCGTTCCGTAGACCTCGACGGTGCCGGGTACGGGTGTGCCCGGTCAGGCCGCTCGCCTCGCCCCGGGCATTCCGACTGCCCCGGCCGTCCAGCGCCGGGCTCACGGTTGCGGGTCAGTGCCGGATTCGCACCGGCTTTCCCCGGGGGAGAAGCGGGATGGAGTTGTCCTGCCCGTCGACTCTAGCCGCCGCGACTTCGGCCGCCGCGCCCGAGCCGCCGGTGCCCGAGCCGCCGGAGCCGGGGCCCCGGGACCACGGCACGCCACCGGGACCACACCACCCCATCGGGACCACGGCACCCCGCGGAGAACACGGCCCCTGTCGAGAACAGGTTCCACTTCGCCCCCCGGCCCGGCCCGGTGTGCGCTCAGGGCAGGGTGAGCAGCCGCGCGGCGGTGTGCAGGTCGGCACGGACCTCGGCGATCGAGGCGCGCCCGGAGAGCCAGGAGACCAGGGCCGAGTGCCAGGTGTGCTCGATCACCCGGACGGCGGCGCGCTGGCTGTCGGTCGGTGGCCCGGGCTGGCCGAGCGCGTCCAGGATCAGCTGCCCGGTGGCGATGCTCACCTGGTCCACCTCGGTGCTCACCGAGCGGTCCGCGAACGAGAGCGCACGGACCATCGCCTCGGCCAGCAGCGGTTCGCGCTGGAGCGCGTGGAAGGCCCGGGTGAGCGTCTCGGCGACCCTCGAAGCCTCGTCCCGTTCGGCCGGCGGGTGCCGTCGGACCTGCTCCTGGAGGCCCTGCAACTGCTCAAGCATGACCGCGACCAGCAGATGGACCTTGGAGGGGAAGTACCGGTACAGGGTGCCGAGCGCGACCTGTGCGCCCTCCGCGACCTCCCGCATCTGTACGGCCTCGTACCCACCGCGGGCGGCCAGCCCGGTGGCGGCCCGCAGGATCCGCCGCCGCCGTTCGGCCTGGCGGGCGGTCAGCGGCGGGTCGGCGGGCTGCCGGGCGGGGCCCGGGGCGGCGGCGGGCACGGAGGTGGCGGGCGGTGGCAAGGGTGCTCCCGGGGCGCGAGAGTGACGGGGGTGCTCCGGCTGGTCCGGCCGGTGCTCCGGCAGGTGCCCCCGGCGTGGCGTGAATCACCAGCCCTGGCACCTGAGGAGTCGCTACGGGCCGGTATCTTCGAGGTCTCTCATTGTTCACATGGTCACTGGCGAACTCCACACCACACTGAAACCTGATCTACTTTAGCGACCGGCAGCACAGACTTCAGCAAGGACGGGAGCCGTCGATGACCGCGCAGCCGCTGCGGATTGCCCTGCTGTCGTACCGCGGTGACCCGTTCTGCGGCGGCCAGGGCGTCTACGTACGGCACCTCTCCCGCGAGCTGGCCCGCCTGGGCCACCACGTGGACGTGATCGGGTCCCAGCCGTACCCGGTGCTGGACGAGGTCGAGGGCCCCGGTTCGGTCCGCCTGGTCGAGCTGCCCAGCCTGGACCTGTACCGCGCCGACGACCCGTTCCGCACCCCGGGGCTGGCCGAGTACCGGGGCCCGGTGGACGTGCTGGAGGTCGCCACCATGCGCACCGGCGGCTTCCCCGAGCCGCTGACGTTCTCGCTCCGCGCCCGCCAGTACCTCGCCCTGCACAAGGGCCGCTACGACGTGGTGCACGACAACCAGACGCTGGGGTACGGCCTGCTCGGCCTCGCGCGGCACGGCTTCCCGCTGGTCACCACGATCCATCACCCGATCACCGTGGACCGGCAGCTGGAACTCGACGCCGCCCCCACCCTGCGCCGCCGCCTCTCGCTGCGCCGCTGGTACGCCTTCACCCGGATGCAGCGCCGGGTGGCCGCCCGGCTGGACCGCATCATCACCGTCTCCGGCACCTCGAAGCGGGAGATCGCCGAGCAGTTGGGCACCGCGCCGGGCGCCATCTCGGTGGTGCCGATCGGCGCCGACACCCGGCTCTGGTCGCCGTCCGACCGCGTGGCCCGGGTGCCCGGCCGGATCGTCACCACCTCCAGCGCCGACGTCCCGCTCAAGGGTCTCGTCCACCTGGTCGAGGCGCTGGCGAAGGTTCGCACCGAGCGGGACGCGCACCTGGTCGTGGTCGGCAAGCCGCAGAAGGAGCACGGGCCGGTCGCCGAGGCGGTGCGCCGGTTCGGCCTGGAGCAGTTCATCGAGTTCCGCCACGGGCTGACCGACGACGAGCTGGTCGACCTGTACCGCTCGGCCGAGGTGGCCTGCGTGCCGTCGCTGTACGAGGGCTTCTCGCTGCCCGCCGCCGAGGCGATGGCCACGGGCACTCCGCTGGTGGCCACCACCGGCGGGGCGATCCCCGAGGTGGCGGGGCCGGACGGCGAGACCTGTCTCGCGGTGCCGCCGGGTGACGCGGGTGCTTTGGCCGCGGCGCTCGGCCGGCTGCTGGACGATCCGCAGTTGCGCGGCACGCTCGGTGAGGCCGGGCGCGAGCGGGTGCTCGCGCGGTTCACCTGGGAGCGGGCCGCCGTCCTGACCGCCGACAGCTACCGGGCGGCGATCGCCACCGGAGTCGGGCGGCGGGCCCGGTCCGGTCCGGGCTGGCGGTACGTGGCCTGACGGATCGTCGGATCCGTTCTCGTCGGATCCGCCCCGCGGGTGGATCCGACGCTTCTCGGACTCCGCCGGCCCGGTCGGGTCCGGCTCGGCGTCACAAACGTTTGGTACCAGAGGAATGGGAGCCCGCAGTGCTGACCGTTGATTTCTCGCGCTTCCCGCTCGCCCCCGGCGATCGGGTGCTCGACCTGGGCTGCGGCGGGGGGCGGCACGCGTTCGAGTGCTACCGGCGCGGGGCCCGGGTGACCGCCCTCGACCAGAGTGCCGAGGAGATCGCCGAGGTCAGGAAGTGGTTCGCCGCCATGGCGGAGGCCGGCGAGGCTCCCGAGGGCGCGTCGGCGGTCGCGATGGAGGGCAACGCGCTGGCCCTGCCGTTCGAGGACGAGTACTTCGACAAGATCATCATCTCCGAGGTGATGGAGCACATCCCCGACGACAAGGGCGTGCTCAACGAGATGTTCCGGGTGCTCAAGCCCGGCGGGCTGCTGGCCGTCACCGTGCCGCGCTGGCTGCCCGAGAAGATCTGTTGGGCCCTCTCCGACGAGTACCACGAGGTCGAGGGCGGCCACATCCGGATCTACCGGGGCGACGAGCTGCTCGACAAGCTCAAGGACGCCGGCCTGGAGCCGTACGGCACCCACCACGCGCACGCCCTGCACTCGCCGTACTGGTGGATCAAGTGCGCGGTCGGGGTGGACAACGACAAGGCGCTGCCGGTCAAGGCCTATCACCAGCTGCTGGTCTGGGACATCGTCGGCACCCCGGTGATCAGCAAGCTCACCAAGGCCGCGGAGAAGGCGCTCAACCCGGTGATTGGCAAGAGCTTCGTCGCCTACGCCTCCAAGCCGAACCGCGTCGAACCCACGCCGGACCGCGTCGAGGCCCCGGCGGACGGCGCTGAGACCCGGCAGACGGAGACCGCGCGCGCCGAGGCCGGGCAGACCGAGCCCGGGCGGGCCGGAGAGTGACCGCCGCCGTCCCCGAGGTGCTGCTGCTGGACGGCGTGCTCGATGCCGAGCAGGCCGCCCGGACCGTCCGCAGCATCCTCGCCGAGCAGCAGAGCGACGGCGCGATACCGTGGTTCACCGGTCACCACCTGGACCCGTGGGACCACACCGAGGCCGCGATGGCGCTGGACACGGCCGGCGAGCACGCCGCCGCCGAGGCCGCCTACCGCTGGCTGGCGGCCCGCCAGAACCCCGACGGCTCCTGGTACGCCGCCTACGCGTACGGGCAGGGCGGCACCGACGGCGCGGTCACGGACCAGGCCAAGGAGACCAACTTCTGCGCCTACGTGGCCGTCGGCGTCTGGCACCACCACCTCAGCACCGGGGACGACGCCTTCCTGGAGTGGATCTGGCCGGTCGTGCGGCGCGCCCTCGACTTCATCGTCGGCCTGCGGCTGCCGGGCGGCCCGATCTCCTGGCGGGTCGACGAGCACGGCGAGGCGCCCGACGAGGCGCTGCTGACCGGCTCCTCCAGCATCCTGCACGCGCTCCGCTGCGGCCTGGCCGTCGCCGAGTACCTGGAGGAGCCGCAGCCCGACTGGGAGCTGGCGGCCGGCCGGCTGCGGCACGCCATCGCGCACCACCCCGAGCGGTTCCTGGACAAGGACCGCTACTCGATGGACTGGTACTACCCCGTGCTCGGCACCGCGCTGCGCGGCCCGGCCGCCCTGGAGCGGATCGAACGGGACTGGGACCGCTTCGTCGTCCCCGGCCTCGGGGTGCGCTGCGTCAGCGACCGCCCCTGGGTGACCGGCGGCGAGAGCGCCGAACTGGCCATGGCGCTCTGGGCGGTCGGCGAGTCCGACCGCGCGGTCGAGATCCTGCGCTGGATCCAGAAGCACCTGCGGCACAGCGACGGCTCCTACTGGACCGGTTACGTCTTCGAGGACGACGCCATCTGGCCCGAGGAGCGCACCACCTGGACGGCGGGAGCGCTGCTGCTGGCCGTCGCCGCACTCGGTGGCGACCCGGCCACGGTGACGGTCTTCGGCGGCGACCAACTGCCCACCGGGCTGGTGGTCCAGGACTGCTGCTGAGGCCTGCCCGTCGAGCGGGGCGAGCCGTCGAGCGGGCGAACCGCTGGAGAGGCAGGACCGCCGAAGGGGCAGGACCGACGACGAAGGGGCGGGACCGGAGTGATCCGGTCCCGCCCCTTCGGTGTTGCCGGCGGTGTGTCAGCCGCGCTGGATGCCGGTGGTGTCGGCCAGCAGACCCTGGGTGCCGTCCTGGAGCTGGGCGACCAGCGCGGCGCCGCGCTGCTCGACCGCCAGGTACCAGGTGCCCGGGACGAGGTCGCCGACCGGAGCGCCGGCCGGGTTGTCCTTGGGAGCCAGCTGACGCGGCGCCGGAACGGCGAACCAGAACGGCGCGAAGTCGGGCGCCGGGGCCGCCTGGGCGGGAGCCGGCGCCTGGTGGGCGGCCTGCTGCGCGGCGGCGTGCTGAGCGGCCTGCTGGGCGGCGTCCTGCGGCTGGCCGGCCTGCGGGGCCGGGTAGCCGTAGCCGCCGGGCTGGCCGCCGAACGCGGGCGACTGCGCCTGCTGCGGGTCCTGTCCCGGGGCCGGGTAGCCGTACTGGCCGGGCTGGCCCGCCTGCGGGGCCGGGTAGCCACCGGGGTAGCCCTGCGGCACGGCGGGCTTGTCGGTGACCAGCGGGGCCTTCAGCGCGGGGACCAGCGGGCCGGCCGCGGCGGCACCGGCGAGCACCAGCAGCGAGATGACGGCCAGCCAGGCGCCGAAGCCGTGGTCCAGGCCCTTCGGGCCACCGCCCAGGGACCAGATGGAGGTCCAGAGCGCGGTCACGGCGAAGGCGATGCCCCACTGGTCCAGCCGCAGGCCGAGCACCTGGCGGGTGGCGGCGGCGGCGCCCTGGAAGCGCTGCACCAGGATCAGTACGGCGGCGAGGATGCCGAGCAGGAAGACCGAGGGCAGGACGGGGAACAGGACGCTGTCCCAGGCGTTCTGCGACGTGTCACCGCAGTACCTGCCACTGCAGTCCACGGTCCAGTACGGCAGGAAGGAGGCGATGAAGAGCAGGACGGCCGCACCTGCGACGGCGGCGTCTCCCCTGGTGAGAGCGCGCAGATTCACTAACGTTCCCCTCGTTGGTGTGTCGTGGACGGCGGTGTTTCGCGGTCGGCTGACCGGCCCGGAAAACTCCGAACGGACCAGAAGCCTAGGGCCAACCGCCTCGCGGGTGCACAGCGGGCTCGGGAATGGGGCGAAGTCGTTGCAAACTGCGCGGCCCCGGCCCCTTGCTGTCCACCTTCCGGTGGGGCGGGCGGCTCGGCCCCGGCCGCCTACCGCGTGGTCAGAAACGCGGTCAGTGCGTCGGCGATCCCCTGGGCGGCCTGTTGGCGCCACTGAGGGTCCGTCATTCGCTTGGCGTCGGTCGAATTGCGCATGTTACCGCACTCGATGAACACCTTGGGCACGGCCGAGAGGTTCAGCCCGCCGAGGTCGGACCGGGTGTCCAGACCCTGGGCGGCGACGTAGTCGGCGTACGGTTCGCCCGTCGCCGCGCGGAAGCTGTCGCGCAGCAGCAGGCCGAGCCGGTGCGAGGGCTCGACGATCGCGGCGTTGTCCGCCTTACCGGCGACCACCTTGGCGGGCATGATCACGTGGAAGCCACTGCCGCCGGGCGGGCCGCCGTCCCCGTGCACGGAGACCGCCGCGTCGGCGTGCGCGGCGGCGCCCGCCCGCGCGCGCTCGTCGATGCACGGGCCCCAGGGACGGTCGCCGTCCTGGGCCAGGACCACCGTCGCGCCCCGGGCGGTGAGGATCGCGCGGGCCCGGCGGGAGACGTCCAGGGAGTACTCGGCCTCGCTGTAGCCGGCGTTGGTCGAGGTGCCGGTGGTGTCGCACTCCTTGCGGCCGTTGCCGATGTCGACCTGACGGTTGATCTCGGCGCTGTGGGCGGCGTTGCCGGGATTGTGACCGGGGTCGAGCAGGACGGTGCGCCCGGCCAGCACGGTGGAGGTCGCGGTGGACGACGCGGTCGCGGTGGCGGACGGTGTCGCGGCCGCGGTCCCGGGCGTCGCGCCCGGGGCGTCGGCCGAGGGTGAGGCGTCCACCGGCGTCGAGGACGGTGCCGAGAACGCTGCCGAGGGCGGTGCCGAGGGCGGTGCCGAGGAGGATGTCGACGGCGGGGCGGCGGCGCCGGCGGCGCGGGCCGGGGCGGTGTCGTCCCGGCCGTGGTCGGCGACGGCCTGCCAGCTCAGCCAGCCGGCCAGGCAGAGCGGCACCAGGGCGCCGGCCGCAGTGGTGGCGAGCAGCAGGCGGGAGCGGCGGGGCGGTTCGTCGTGCGGACCGGAGGTGGTGCGGGTCACGGGTGGTTCAGATCCTGTCCTGGGTGCGCGCGGTCAGGCCGTACGGGTCGGCGATCGTCTTCCACTTCACCACGAAGTCCTTCTTCGCCTGGGTGGCCTGCGGGTTGAGGTCGTCCGCGTGCTTCTTGTCGGCGGTGTTCGGGGCCGAGCCCGAGCAGCCCTGGGCGGAGACGGCGCGGGCCCAGCTCGCGTACGCCCGGTCGATGTCGGCGGACAGCTGCCAGGCGGACTTCAGCGACTGCACCGCGTCCGGACCACCCGGCAGGTCGGTGACGGTCAGGGTGGCGAGCTTGGCGATCAGCTGGTCGCGCTGCTTGGCGCCGCTGTCGAAGACCTGCGCGGCGCTGTCGATGTCGGCCTTCGCGGGGCAGCTGCTCACCTTGGCGACCGCGCTGCCGATCGGTGCCTTCGCGCTCTCGCCCTGGGTCAGCAGTTCGTCCAGGGCCTTGGCCTGGGCCTGCGCGTTGGGTCCGGCCGCACCGGCGGTCGGGCTCGGGGAGGCGGACGCGGTGTCGGTGGGGCCCGGAGTGCCGGTCGCTCCGTCGGGGGCCGGGGCGGGCGGCGGGTTCCCGGTGCTGCTGGGATCGGCGGTGGTCGCCGAGGACGTGGGGGCGGCGGCCCGGTCGGTCGGGTCGTCCTTGCCCTTGACCGCCCAGAGGATGCCGCCGCCCAGGGCGAGCACGAACAGCAGCGCGAAGGCGATCAGCAACGGCGCGCGCCGGTTGGCCGGGCGGTCCTCGGCGTCCAGGTCCTCGTAGCCCGCCGCGTAGTCCGGCTGCTGGTACGGCTGCTGGTACGGCTGGGCCGGGTAGGCGGGGTACTCCTGGGGGTACGGGGCGGCGGCCGCGTACGGGGGCTGGACGGGCTGGGCCTGAGGCTGGGCCGGGGGCGCCGGCGGGTAGCCGTAGCCGCCGGCCGGGGCCTGGGGGGTCGCGTGGCCCGGGAAGCCCGTCGCGGGCGGCGCCGCCGGTCGCGGGCCGGCGGGCGGCGGTGCGGCGGCCGGGAAGGCGGGCGCGGTCGGGGCGTCGTAGCCCTGGCCGCCGGCGGCCAGGTACGGGCGGGCGGCCAGCGGCGGGCCCTGGTCGCCGACACCGCCCGCCGCGGGCGGTTGCTGCCCGAGGGGCGACCGGCCGGGCGGCTGCGGCGCCTCGCCGGGCAGGCCGTGTACGGGCGGAACCGGCTGGGCCGCGGGAGGTTGGGCCGGTCCGGGGGCGGGCTGCTGCGGGCCGCGCACCCAGCCGCCGGCGCCGCCGCGCGCGGTCGGGTCCCAGACCGCCGGAGCGGTGTTCTGCTGGTCGCTCATCGTGCTGGCCCCCACCGTCTGCCCGGTCGCTCTACGGGTGCTGTGCCGTTGTCCCCGGCGCCTGTGCGCCGCGCGGACACCGTACCGTTCGAACCCCTGCCCGACAGCCCCGGCACGACGTTAGAGCATCCGTGATCGGCCGTGGGGCGGGTCCGGCGATCTCGCCGGGCCGCGGTGACGTTCGAGCGCGACGTTCGAGTGGGGCGTTCGAGGACGGTGCCCGGCGGGCCGGTCGGGCGGGGTTCCACGGCCGGTCGTTCAGCGGCGGGAGCGGCGCAGCACCCGCAGCGAGCCGGTCACCGAGACCTCCTCGAAGCCCTCGGCGAGCGCTCGCAGGTAGACCCGGTAGGGCGCCTGGCCGCCGTCCGCCGGATCGGGGAAGACGTCGTGCACCACCAGCAGGCCCTCGGGGGCCAGGTGCCGGGCCCAGCCCTCGTAGTCGCCGGTGGCGTGCTCGTCGGTGTGGCCGCCGTCGATGAAGACCAGGCCGAGCCGCCCGCCCCAGAGCGCCGCGATCTGCGGCGACCGGCCGACCAGGGCGACCACGTGGTCCTCCAGCCCGGCCGCGTGCAGCGTGCGGCGGAACCGGGGCAGCGTGTCCATCCGGCCCACCTCCTGGTCCACCAGCGTCGGGTCGTGGTACTCCCAGCCGGGCTGCTGTTCCTCGGACCCCCGGTGGTGGTCGACGGTCAGCGCCACCGTGCCCGCCTCCCGGGCGGCCGCGGCCAGCAGGATCGCCGACCGCCCGCAGTACGTGCCGATCTCCAGCACCGGCAGTCCCGTGCGCCGCGCGGCCGTCAGCGCCGCCGCGTACAGCGCGAGCCCCTCGTCCACCGGCATGAACCCGGTCGCGCCCTCGAAGGCCGCCAGCACCTCGGGTGCGGGGCGCGGGTTCTCCAGGAGGTCGGACATGGTGCAGCTCCCTTGCCGGGTGGTCTCGGTGCTCGTGCTCGCCGTCGGACCCTACTGGACGGTAGAGCGCGGCGCCCGCCCCGGGCCCGGGGCGGGGCGGATCCCTCGGCCGGCCAGGAGGGTGTGCGCGATGCGGGTGCGGTGCGGCGCCGGCTCGGCGGCGATGGCGCCGGCCCCGGCGGGGGTCGTCGTGACGGCGGCGGGCAGGTCGGGGCCCCGGTCGAGGAGGGCGAGCCGCAGGTGGGCCGGCGAGCAGGGCGGCTCGCTCCTGCTCGCCGAGAGCAGGACGACCAGGACGACGGTGAGCGCGCCGAGGCAGCGCAGCGGGGTGTTGCCGGTGACGAGCAACCGGAGGCCCCAGGCGCCCAGGGCCGCGGTGGTCAGGGGGCCACGGTGGCGATGGCCGAGGCGGCCGGCGAGGCCCGCTGCCCGACGGTGGGCGGCGGCTCCGGCGACCACTCGTTTCACGGGCCGGACGCGGAGGGTCGAATGGAACGTGTTCTACTCCGCCCCGGCACGTCGTGTCAGAATCGGCCCCGACCCCCGACCCGAGGCGAACCGGGAGCAAGCTCCATGCGCGCAGCCATCCTGCACAAGACCGGCCAGGACACGCTCGACGTCCGCGACGACGTGGTCGCGACCGGCTTCGGCCCCGGTAAGGTGAGGGTCCGTCTGAGGGCGGCCAGCCTCTGCCACTCCGACCTGTCGGCGATGAGCGGCGTCCTGCCGCAGCCCGCGCCGTTCGTCCCCGGCCACGAGGGCGCCGGCGACGTGGTGGAGGTCGGCGAGGGCGTGACCGGCGTTGCCGTCGGGGACCGCGTGGTGCTCTGCTGGATGGCGCCCTGCGGCGACTGCGCCCACTGCGAGCGCGGGCGGGGCCACCTCTGCGTCGCCAGTCTGCGCCGGCTCGGCGCGCCGGGCTTCCGGTTCGGCGGCGGGGAGTCGACCGGCGGGCCCGTGGAGCGGGTGGAGGCCTCCGGCTTCTACGGCACCGGCGCGTTCGCCGAGGAGGTGGTGGTCGATCGCGACGCCGTCATCCCCGTCCCCGCCGACCTGCCGTACGAGCTGGCCGCGCTGATCGGCTGCGGGGTGACCACCGGCATCGGTGCCGCCGTGCACACCGCCCGGGTGGAGCCGGGGGCCTCGGTCGCGGTGATCGGCGCCGGCGGGGTGGGTGTCGCGGCCGTGCAGGGCGCCCGGGTCTGCGGCGCCGCCCGGATCGTCGTGGTGGACCCGGTGGTCTCGCGCCGGGAGCGGGCGCTGGCCTTCGGCGCCACCGAGGCCCTCGCGCCGGAGGACCTGAGGGCCGCCGCGAAGGCCCTGCCGGGTGGCGGCTTCGACTACGTCTTCGAGGCGGTCGGCCGCTCGGCCACCGTGCGGGCCGGGTACGACGCGGCGCGGCGCGGTGGCGCCGTCGTGGTGATCGGCGCCGGGGCGCAGGACGACCTCGCGCAGTTCACCATGGGCGAGCTCTTCTTCAACGAGAAGCGGCTGCTGCCCTCGCTGTACGGCGGCGCGTCGGTGCCGCGCACCGTCGCGCTGGTGGTGGAGCTGTGGCGGGCCGGGCGGATCGACCTCGCGGGCATGGTCACGCACCGGGTCGGGCTGGCGGACGTCAACGAGGCCATCGCGCAGATGCGGGGCGGCGAGGCGCTGCGGACGGTCGTGACGCTGGACTGAGCGCTGGACTGAGCGCCGGGCGGGGTACGGGGCGGCCGGGCGGGCCGTCGCGGGCGCCGGCCGTCACACGGCAGGACCCGCCGGGTGCACCGGCGGGTCCTGCCGTGAAGGACCGCGTACGCGGCGTCGGAGCGGCGTCAGCCCTGCTCAGCGCCCAGGCCGAGGCGGTGCCGGCCGTGCGGGTCGGCCTCGGGCCTGTCGTCGGCGGCGGAAGGGCCCCGGTGGCGACCGTGCGACGCGGTGCCCTCGGCCGTGGTCCCGTCGGCGTTGGTCCCGGCGGTCGCGGTTCCGGTGGTGTCGGTGAGGGTGTGGGACATCGAAAATCGTCTTCCGTGCGAGGGTGCGGGTGCTTCGGCGCCGGCTGGCACCGCGGGCGCGGTCGGCCCGTGATCAGGCGCCTGAGCTGCGCCGGAGCCCGTGATCGCGGCCCGTGCCCCGGCCACCATAACGGCGGGGACGGGCGAGATCCTACCGAGATCACGACGGGCGCCCGGCGAACGGTTCGGCTGCCCGCGGGCCCGCCGAGCCGAGCCAGTGGCCGACCAGTTCGCGGTAGCGGGGCGACAGGACCTGCAGGTCGCCGTGGCGCGCGAGCACGCCCCGGCCGCCGTCGAGCAACAGGACCCGGTCGGCCCGCAGCGCCGAACTGATCCGGTGTGCCACCACGACCAGTACCCCGGGGCGGGCGGCGAAGGCCCGCTCGACCCGTTCCTCCGCCGCGGCGTCCAGCCGGCAGGTGGCCTCGTCGAGCACCACGACGGGCGCGGCGCAGAGGTACGTCCTGACCAGCGCCAGGAGTTGGCGTTCGCCGGCGGAGAGCGTGCCCGGATCGGCGATCACGCCGTCGAGCCCGCCGAGCCGGGTGACCAGTTCGTCCGCGCCCAGCAGGGCCGCCGCGTCGAGCAGTCGGGTGTCGGTCCCGCAGGTCGGGCCGTGCGCCTGGGGCGGGCCGTGCGCGTCGGGCGGGGCGGGCCAGCACAGGTTGGCGCGGACCGGGCCCGGGAAGACGTACGCCTCCTAGGGGAGCAGGGCCACCAGGCGGGCGCGCTCGGGGCCGGGGAGCAGGTGCGGGTGGACGCCGTCGACGGTGACCTCGCCGTCGAGCGGCGAGAGCAGGCCGGCGAGCAGCGCGGCGAGGGTGGACTTGCCCGTGCCGCTCGGGCCGACCACGGCCAGGTGCTCGCCGGGGGCCGTCGTCAGGTCGAGACCGGCGAGGACGGGGGCGGCGTGCGGGCCGTGGGCGTACCGGAGGGCGGTGAGGCGGAGGGTGGGGGCGCGCCCCGGCCGTTCGGCGCCGGCGGGCTCCGGGCCGGGGCCGGGGTCGGGGTCGGGGTCCAGACCGGGGGTCGGGGCCGGTTCGGGGTCCGGGTAGCTGGTGGCGAGCCGGTCGAGCACGACGGTCAGGTTCAGCAGCCAGCCGCCGACGGTACCGGCCAAGGTCCGGACCGCCGGGTCGAGTTGTTGCAGCAGATAGGTGGCGACGCCGAGCAGTTCGCCCGCACTGAGGCCGCCGGCGCCGAGCAGCCGGGGCGCGGCCGCGACCACCGCCAGGACGGGCAGCCGGCCACCGAGCGCCACGACCAGGGAGCGGAGCGCGGCGGCGCGGCCGAGGGCGCGCGAGGCGGCGGCGCTCTCCTCGGCGGTGGCGGCGAGCGCCTCGGCCGTCCGCTGCTGCGCTCCGGTGGCCTGGATGTCGCGCAGTCCGTGGAGGGCCCGGCCGGCCTCGGCGGTCAGCCGTTCCTCGGCGAGGACGACGGCTCGGCGCCGGTCGACCAGCGGGCCCAGCAGCCGGGCGAAGAGCAGGCCGGCGGCGAGCAGGGGGAGCAGCACCAGCGGCAGGACGGGAGGCGCGAGGAGGGCGAGGCCGACCAACGCGGCGGCCAGGGTGACCCCGACTCCGCGCAGGGTGCGCAGCAAGGTGGCGGTCAACTGCCGTGCGGACTCGACCTGTTCGGTCAGCCGCGCGACCTCGGCCGGGTCCGCGTGCGGGCGGGCCAGCGAGCCCCGGACGACGCGCTCCACCAGGGCGTCCCGCAGCGGCTCCACCACGTCCGCGAGGTACGGGAACCCGGCCCGCGCCGCGTACGCGCGCGCGGCGGTGACCGCCCCGAAGGCGGCCAGCCAGGCCACCCCCAGCCCTGGCCGCCCGGCCAGGAACCCCTGATCGACGGCGGCCGAGACCAGCAGCCCGGACAGCAGCACCGGCAGTGCCTCCACCCCGGACCAGGCCAGGAGCCGCCACAGCGCCCCCCGGGTGGCGCCGAGTCGATGCCCGAGCAGGACCCAGCCGGGCGACCACTGCGGACCGGGAAGTCGACGGGGCCGACGTTGCGTACGTCGCGTACGGGGTGGGGACGTGGCCGTCTCGAAGGACCCGGCATGCGGTGGGTCGGGGAGCGACAGGTCGGGGCGTCGCGGGTGGGGGACGGACCGGTCGGCCTTCGGCGTGCCGGGCCGGGCGCTGTGGCGGCCCATCAGGCACCGGCCGCTTCGAGCGCGGCGCCGGCCAGGGTGGCGCGGTAGTCGGGATCGGCGAGCAGGTCGGCGTGCGGGGCGAGGGCCCGCAGCCGGCCGCGGTCGAGCCAGGCGACCAGGTCGGCGCGGGCGGCGGCGGCCTCGCGGTGGGCGACCACCAGGCGGGTCCGCCCCCGGGTGGCCCGGTCCAGCGCCTCGGTGACGTGGTACTCGGTGGCGAGGTCGAGGCCCGAGGTGGCGTCGTCCAGCACCATCAGGCGGACCGGTTCGGCCAGCAGCCGGGCCAGGCCGAGCCGTTGGAGTTCGCCACCGGAGAGCCGCAGGTCGTCGAGCGGGGTGTCCCACCCGGCGGGCAGCCCTCGGAGGAAGGTGTCCGCCCGGGCGGACACCGCCTCGTGGGGGCCGGCGCCGTCGAGCGCCGCGCGGACCGTCCGCCCGACCAGCACCGGCCGCTCGAAGGCGTAGCCGACGGCGTGGCGCAGTGCGGGGGTGGTCAGCTCGGTCACCGGCACGCCGTCGACCAGCACCCGGCCCTCGTCCGGGTCACGCAGCCGTCCGGGCAGGGCGGCCAGCAGCGACTTGCCGCTGCCGGAGCGGCCGACCAGGGCGACGGTGCTGCCGCCGGGCACGGTGAGGTCGAGCGGCCCGAGCAGGACGCGGTCGCCCTCGCGTACCACCACGCCCCGGAAGGCGAGTTCGCCCGTGCCGCCCGCCGGAAGGGTGGACGCGCCGGCCGGGGCGGGGGCGAGCGCCAGCAGGTCGTCCACCCGGGACTGTCCGGCGCGGGCGTGCGCGACCCCCACCAGTGCCTCGACCTGTTCGAAGAGCCCCGCCCCGAGCGCCGCCCAGCCGGCCGCCGCGGCGAGTGCTCCGGGCGCCAGCGCGCCCGCGGCCACCAGGGTGCCCGCGGTCGCCAGCACCGCCACCTCGACCACGGCGATCAGCAGCGTCGCCTGCCAGGCCGTCCGCCGCTGCGCGGACCAGAGCGCGTGCCCGGCCGCCGACAGTGCGGGCAGCGGCGCCAGGATCCGGGCCGCCTCGGTCCGT
The DNA here is from genome assembly GCF_040655255.1 of Kitasatospora sp. NPDC050463. NCBI lineage: Bacteria > Bacillati > Actinomycetota > Actinomycetes > Kitasatosporales > Streptomycetaceae > Kitasatospora > Kitasatospora sp. NPDC050463. The sequence goes on along the minus strand of NZ_JBFAJO010000009.1, from coordinate 845 downwards.
TCGGCACCGGCCGCCCGGATGCCGCCCAGCCCGGCCAGCGCGCCGGTCAGCCGGGCGGCGAGGTCCGCCTGGACCTCCTGGTAGCGGACGAAGACCTGCCCGGCCTCCCGCAGGAACAGCCGGATCAGCACCACCCCGGGCAGCACACCGCTGAAGAAGGCGAGCGCCAGCCACGGGGACAGGACTCCGAGCCCGACGATCGCGCCGACCGAGGTGAGCAGCGCGGTGGCCGTGCCGAGGAGGGCGGGCAGCCGGCCGCCGGCGTCGGCCGCGGAGCCCGCCAGCCGGGCGGTCAGGTCGCCGGGCGGCGGCCCGCTCAGCCACAGGCGGCCGCCGGGCCCGAGGGCGAGCAGATGGCGGACCAGCCGCCCGCGCAGGGCGGCGGTGGCCTCGGCCGCACAGGCCGGACCGGCCGCGGCGGCCAGTGCGTGGGAGCCGGCGGCGGCGCCGAGGACGAGCGCGAGCAGGAGGACCGCCGAGTGTCCGGCGCGCCGGTCGAGCGCGGCGTCGACGGCTCCGGCGAGCGCCGCGGGCAGGGCGAGTGTGGTGGCGGCCTCGACGGGCAGGGCGACGGCCAGGGCGAGGGTCCAGCCGGTGGGGCGGCGGGGCATGGGCGGGCTCCCGTCGGGTCGGAGATCGGGCGGAAATAAGCGGAGATCGGGCGGGGGTGGGCGCAACGGTGGCGACGGCCCGGCGTCGGAGGCGGGCGGCACCTGGGAGCAGTAGTAAGGGGAGCGGGGCATCGCGCGGGGAAAGCGCCGCGCCGCTCCCGCCTGTCCGGCCTTCCCGCTGGAGCGCGCGGCGGACGCCCACCGGATGGTCGGCACCGGGCACGTCCGCGGAAA